>CAYNKH010000099.1:0-10445 GCA_964397745.1 uncultured Bacteroidales bacterium
ATAATTATATTTCTTTAACTATAATTTTGTCTGATTATTTGAGGGGCTAAAACATGACCTAAGGAAGAATTATTTTGAACTTTACCAAAATGATTTTTTGTACATATATGACGGAGATTCTGAAGAAAGCACATTATTGGGAGCTTATACTCTTGGTGCAGAAATGCCCCCTTCAGTAACTACTACTGGAAACGCAGCCTATATTAAATATACTACTAATGAATATGGACGCTCTCCTGGTTGGGAAATTTTTTATTCATCTGTTTACGTTAATAATAAGCAAAACATTAATAATAGTATTTCTGTTTATCCAAACCCTGCAAAAAACCAATTAAATATTTTAGGCTTAGTTGATAATTCAAATATTTCAATTTGCGACCTGAGTGGAAAAGTTATGAAAGAAATCTCTGCCAATAATAGAGGTTCTATCGACATTACTGATTTAGAAAATGGAGTGTATTTTGTAAGAATTAAATCAGCAAAAGCAACAGAGGTGCTAAAATTTATTAAGCATTAATCTTACTTTTGAGACACAGCATAACACTACAATAATCGACTACTCAAAATTACTTTAATTTATTCACGCTATATAAGTCTAAACGTCGGTTTTGCAAATTATTAACGCTCCCAAACTGATGCAACTCTCTCAAAAGACTAATATCAACATCGGAAATAAGTATCATTTCGGTATTAGGTGTAGCCTCGGCTTTTATTCCGTTTACTGGAAAAGCAAAATCGCAAGGCGTAATAACCATCGACTGTGCATATTGAATATTCATATTATGTACTCGTGGGAGATTACCAACACAACCAGCAATTGCAACATAACATTCATTTTCGATTGCCCTTGCCTGAGCACAATTTCTAACTCTCGAATAGCCATTTTGAGTATCAGTTAAAAATGGCACAAATAAAATATCCATACCTTCGTCCGATAATATACGACCTAACTCGGGAAATTCGATATCGTAACAAATAAGAATACCAATTTTACCACAATCAGTGTCAAAAGCTTTTATTGAATCACCTCCCTGCATACCCCAAACTTTCACTTCATCAGGAGTTGCATGGATTTTTTCAAAACGCTCAATATTCCCATCTCTTTTACAAAGATATCCTGCATTATAAAGCAATCCATCTTTTAATTCGGGCATGCTACCAGTAATGATATTTATATTATAGGATATTGCAAGTTTAGAAAATCGTTCTACAATTGTTTCGGTAAACCTGGCTAATTCGCGAATAGCATCAGCTTCTGCCAAATGATTATTCTCAGCCATTAATGGAGCATTAAAAAACTCCGGAAAAAGTGCAAAGTCAGATCTGTAACCTGAAACTGCATCCACAAAATACTCAGCTTGTTGCATAAGGTCGTCAATGTTTTTATACGTACGCATTTGCCATTGTATCAAACCAAGCCGAACAGTAGTTTTTATAACTGCCGCTTTTTTATGAGGCTTTTCATAATAAATATTATCCCATTCAAGCAAAACCGCATATTCATTCGACTCATTATCCCCTTCCAAATAACCTTTTAATATTTTAGTAGGATGAAAATCGTTAGACATCTGAAAATCAAGTACTGGATCGTGAATTTCTTTCTTTTTAACTTTCTCTATATATTCTTTCGGTGTGATTTCAATAGAATATTTATGATAATTTGGAATCCGACCGCCAAAAGCTATGCCTCGTAAATTTAATCTTTCGCACAATTCTTTACGAAAATCATATAATCGGCGGCCCAATCGCATACCTCTGTATTTTGGGTGAATAAATATTTCAATTCCATATAAAACATCCCCCTCGTTTGTATGAGTATCAAAACTATAATTACCAGTTATCGCAGTATATTTATGATTATTTTCAAATTTTTCATAATCTACAATTATCGAAAGAGCACAGCCAGCAAACTCACCATTTATCTTTATTGCTGCCTGTCCTTCACGAAAAATCTCAATCAGTTTTTCAACTTGTTGCCTGCCCCAAACCATATTAGGTAATTTGCTATATGCCTCTTTCATAGCCTGTAACAAATCATCATAATCCTCTTTTTTTAGATATACAAGCTCGATATTTTCAAAATCTTTCATTGCTTTATTATTTTTTACAAAAGTAATTATAATTAGATTGAATAAATAAAAAAAAGTGTTTTCATGAAAAATAAAATGATTCTGTATATTTCGTCAATAAGTCTAAACAAGCAAACACCAAAGAACATAAGACAAAAAGCTGCGATGCAATGATTAAGACTAAATCGGGTTGCTTTAGTGATACTCAAATATACAAGCTGCAAATAAAAAAACAAAGTAATTTGTGGCAAAACAATAAAATATTTAAAAATATGTTTTTACACATTACCACCACCAGTTTTACCAATTTCAAACCATACTATTTGTGGCATCGGAATGATTGTTTTATCATCTAAATTATATTCTTCAAGTGCTTCAGGAAGAATATAATTTATCTCCTCCAATCTTATATCTACAATCTCAAAGCCCTTTGATTTAAGAAAATCATTCAGTGGTTTATAAACATCTAATTCTAGCATTATTTCCGCAGTCAGTTTATCATTAGGTTTTTTACCATTTTGCTCCACATACTCAATCCATTTAGTAGAATTCTTAAATCCGTCAATATGTCTAATTAATATATCCTTGTATTCCATAGGATATCCAACATGAACACTTTGAAGATTGATTTTCGAATTTCTATTTACTACTTTCCAATAAATGTCAAAGCAGCTCATAATCTTTGCTAAATCATGTTCTATTGCATTCTCCACCAGGTAATAACTACATACCGATAAGTCCGAGTATGACATAGAGTCAGGTTTTTTTGAAAACTCACATTGAATATTACTTAACTCACCTTTTAGCCTAAATGAAATACTTATGGAATCCTTTGTTGAGTAAACATTTTGCTCAATCTCACCTAAATACATGCCTAATTTATAATCCAACTGTCTTGCAGCCTCAAATCCACGTGATTTTATTGTCAGATAAGGAGTTGCTGATTGTTCAATCAAAATTTCTCCGTTTATGCTATCCATTGTAATCAGGTCAAAACGGTAGTTGGGTGAAATCGTCTTTGCTTTCTTAAACTTCCCATCAAAGCTTAAAATCTTTTTTAAATACTCTATCGTGTCAGTACTTGGTATATTAAACAACAAAAAGTCATTGCTTAAACTATCATATTTATAAATCAGGAAATAATCCGAATTGTTAATCAAATTTTTGGTGCTCTCCGATTTTTTATCAGAACAAGCTATCAGTAAAATTGTCGTAATTATCAGAATTAAGTATTTCATAGTTTTATTGTTTTATAATGTAGTTATTTGCATTGGTAATACCGCAAATATATGTATAGTACCCCAATCTAATATTCCTTGAAATGACCTTGAATTACCAATAATGATCATTTATATATTTTGTAAATATACAAACTGTAAATCAAAGAACAAAACAATTTGCAGGAACATAATAGAATATTTGTAAATGTGTAAATGTGTTATGTCGAGAAATGGTTGTGTTATATGATTACTACAATTCTGACAAAACTACGTAATTAATGTAGTTTAGGTTTTATTAGTTAGCATTTTTATTTATTCGCTGATTGGATTAAGTCCTAAATCATCCATTCCCAACCAATTAAGATCCAATTTTTGCTTGTCTTTTAAATATTTCAAATCAATTGAAATTAATTGAATAGCCATTAATAAAGCTTGGTATGAGTCCACACCATATCCTAATTTGATTTTTTCTCCGATTTGAATTGGACATTCCCAATCTTCTCCAGGTTTGGAATCAAGTCTTGGCTTTCCTAATTTGACAATCAGGCTTTGCTCTCCATTTGTAGATTTATAATTCAACTCTTTGTTTGCTATTACTTCACCTAATTCAATTTCAATAATGTTATCCATATCATTTTTAATGTTAACTACTTCTTGTAAATAGACAAACTGCAAATTAACTAACAAAATAGATTTGAGGGCAATAATGAGATAATTGAAAAAGTGTTTTGTGAAGAAGTATTTAAACCCCTCGTAAAACACAAATCACAAATGTCGATGTAGTTCAACCTGTAATACTCGCTGGGTGCTGCGCACCGCTCATATTACTGTTTATTGGCATTTCGTACTTTTTTATTTCGTTCTTTTCAGTATTAAAGTCAAAAACTCCTGTTGATATAATTGATTTAATTAGAATGTCAATTACTGGAACTGAAACACTATTTCCGATTAACTTCATCCACCTAGCTCTCGATTCAGGAAGTTTAAAGTCTCGTGGAAAACCTTGTATAAGGCAAGCTTCTTCTTTTGTTATTTTTCTATAGTTGTTTGAAAAATAAACCTTTTCTAAAAACTGTCTTTTATAATCGTTGTGGTCAGTAGGTTCAAGGCTTTTCAATGAAACGTAATCGTTTGTATCACTTGCAACTAGAGTTGGAAAAACATCTGAGGTTGGCATAAAAACTCTATTCACCCCATTTAGACCACTACTAATTTTTGTGTTTTTGAAATCGAACCTTTCTTCAGTGCATTTGACTGCATTCTTCTCTAAAAGTGAATTTATTGTTTCAGTAATTGAAATTCGCTTTACTTTTAAGGTTCTTTCAGTTTTTAATTCGTCAATTACCAAAAAGTTATTTGAGGTAAGATTTAAAAGTTCGAGTTCATTCTCTGTCAATTTATCTTCGTCAAAATCTAATATTTCAAAACGGTAATCAATTTTTTTAAGAATTGATAAGTCCACTAAGTCATTAAGTTCTTCTTGTGATATGCTTGTATCGAGAGATTGAAATTGTTTTAACGATAACGGGTTCCCGTCTAAAGGTCCAAATTGACTTTTTCTTCTGTTTTTTAATAGTAGTAAACAGATTTCTTTTTGTCTTTCAGTTGTTTCGGTAATATCCCAAGAATGAATGGTTGTATGTCCGTTTCTTAAATCGTTGAACAGAAAGTAATCATTAAATCCATTTTTGCTTGAAAGACTCATTTGTCTTTGTTGTATTGGGTTTCCAAATAAATCCCTTTGTACAATTTCAGGTTCGTTATTGTGTAATTCTATACCAAGAATATCTGCAAGGCTTGTTCTCTTTTCGATTTGCTTAGGTAAAGAGAATTGGTCAAAGTATTTTTTATCACGAAAACCAATTATATAAATTCTAACTCTGTTTTGAGCAACTCCATAATCATGAGAATTTATAACATGATAGTTTGCATTATATCCTGCATCTTTAATTCTATCTAGAATATAGCTTAATGCTTTTTTATTTCGTGGGTCAACTAGACCCTTTACATTTTCAAAAATAAATGCTTGTGGTTTAGCTTGGTTTAATAAGAAAATAGTATCATTCCAAAGTTGCCCCCTGTCATCATCAAAACCAAGGTTTTTGCCTGCAATTGACCAACTTTGACAAGGTACTCCTGCTGTTAAAACATCATGTTGTGGAAGTTCTTTAATTTGGGTAATATCTCCAAAGTTTGCATCAGGCTTAACGTTATAGTTTTCACAGTATGTGTCTATTGCATCTTTGTTGACTTCACTAAATCCAAGGCAAGTCCCACCATTGGAGCTAAGAGCCATTTTAAAACCGCCAATCCCTGCAAATAAATCTATAAATGTGAATTTTGTTTTACTCATAATCTATTGAAGTACTGATTTGTCAAAACCTTCTGGAGGTTCAATTCCTAAAAACTCACGATATGTTCTTTCGCGATATTCCTTACCCAATGAATTAATTTCAGAAATGAAGTTTTTGTATGTTCCTTTTCCGCCAATTAAATCCCAAAATTCATTCCCGATTAAAACTGATTCGTCATTGTGCATGTCAAACCATCTCATAGGGAAACTCCAATTGTAATCTTCTCTTTTTCCGTAAGGATTATACGCTAAAGCGTAAAATGCATAATCAACTTTACTTGGGTTCATTGCCAAGAGTTTAAACATTTTTTCCTTGCTCACTTTGGTTTGGTCGCTATTTGGCAAAGGTGCTTTTATTTCAAAAGCATATTTCTTCTTAGTCTTTTTACTTTCTATGAATATGTCGCAAACTACACTTGTTGGAATAGGTTTTCCGCCACCTTCTAGAATGTATTTTAGTTCTACATCCCAATCAGGTTTTTGTTTGTCTTTTCCTTTTTTCTTGTATTCTAGTCTATTTAAAACTTCTTGAATTCGTCTAAGTCTTTCAGCACCAACTTCTCCATTAATGGTTTTACCCATTTCGCAATGTCCATGGTATTCATCAGCGACTACTTGGGCTAATTTTTCCCAAACACCACCAAAAGGCGTTACAAATCTTCGCTCAAAGTGTGAGCCTTTAAAAATTTCATCAGGCACTAAAGCAGCATAAAGAGGTTTGCTAGAATGGTGCTTTTCTTTTATAAATGGGTCAGTGATAAGCACCTTATCCATAACTCTGTCCATGAGTTCTGAAACTACTTTACTGATTCCATTATTTACATTTTTATTTTTCAAATTTCTGTCTCTATTTTAATTCCGAAAGATACTAATCATTTTAGCAATTCATTTCATTTCGGAGCGGTTTCTTGCATGAATGCATAACTACTTTATATGCGGAGGAAAATGGATCTTATACATGGTAATGTGAGGTGTAAGATGCCTTTTGTTCCGTAATATATTGCAAAGATAAATCATTTTTTCCAAACGGTATTACTTAAGTTATATTCTCACTCCGATTGTTAATTATTGTTTTTAATTTGCTTTATTTCATGTCAAAGTTCACAAGCTTGTTTATGATAACTTGTGTTAATCTTTTGTAAAGATAAAACTTTATTTTTAAACAGCAATTTTTATTAAAAGTTGTAATTATTTAGGTGCATGACAGAGTTAAAAGGTTTTTTATATTAACAGTTTTTGTCCATTTTGCATACTTTATTATTTGACAAACCCTTAGCTATATAATGACTAAGAAATATATTTCAAGAGCTGAGGCAGATGTGGGTTTTTTGGCAGACTGCCGTTACCACCAATCGTAAAAACTAAAAAATGCAAACAAGAGATTATTATGAAATTTATTTGTAATATATTAGAACTGCTTCTATTTTATAAAACGGGATAGTTAAAATTCTAAGATAGCTGTAGTCTGTTATGATAATAGCATCTGCGTTTTGGGAGACAGCATATTCGACGGTTTGATCAAGCACTTTGTACCGTTTATGAAAGACATTGACGGAAGTGAATTCAATTATTTCTGTTTCGGTATATTCTTTAGATGGTTTTTTAGTATAAATTATTTCAGGTTTTTCATCCTCGCCTGTCTTGTTTAAAATAACTGATTGTTTCGATATACAACTATTTAAGGCAATTATTGAAATTAACAAAAGAACTGCTGCTACAGTCCAACTTTTTATGTGTTTGTAAATTATATAGCGCATTTTATTAACAATTTATTAGCCAATTACTTAAAACAATACCTATCCATGCACCAAACAATGCCCCAATTACAGCAAGTACGGCGGCTAATGTAGCACCAGCGAACAAACTTAATAAAACTCCTCCAAAAGTAAATGCAAGAATTACTACAAGAGTTATTGTATTTTTCATGTCAAGTTTCACAAGCTTGATTATAATAACTTATGTTAATATTATGTAAAAATAAAACTTTGTTTTTAAACTGAAATGGATTTTCTTTAATTTTTTTTGGATTAATTTCAAACACTATTTACAACTCACAAATCTTTTTTATTAACTCTATATCTGAATATTTATAGCCAATTTCTCCATTTTTAATAGAATGCCCCATTCCTGCAAGCCCATGATTATAATAAGCATTATCTCTCTCAAAACTACCTGCTGAAAGATGAATTTCTTTTATCCCGTTTTGAATAAAAAACGCTGCATTATCGAGATTTATACCTCCGCCGGGCATTATGATGATTTTAGGCCCATATTCTTTATGAAGTTTGATAATTGTTTCTTTACTGTCATTTACACTTGCTTTCCCACCTGATGTAAGAAGTCTATCAGCTCCTGTTTTTATCACTGCATTAATTGCAAGCTTGATGTTTTTACAGTTGTCAAAAGCTCTGTGGAAGGTAAACTCTAAAGGTCTCGATAATTCAACAAGAGTTTTTGTCTTTTCGATATCTACATTCCCTTCTTTTGTCAAAATTCCAGATACAATACCATTAATATTTAATTTTTTAAATTCTTTGATGTCTTCACACATTATCTCAAATTCATCTTTTGAGTACACAAAATTTCCAGGGCGTGGTCTAACAAGTATATTTACTTTAATTTTAGCAAGCTCAACAACTTTTTTCGCAAAACCGTATGAGGGAGTAATGCCGCCACTATCTAAACCTGAACACAGCTCTATTCTTTGTGCTCCTCCTTCAATTGCGTTTTCGACAGAGGTAAAAGTATCTGTGCATATTTCAACAAGGTATTTCATTTTATTATTAATTTATTGGTTTAATGAGCAAGTTGGCACAATTTTTATTTAATTTTGAAAATAATTATCGTAACGAAATTAGTAAATTTTATCGAATTATGAAAAACTTGTTTGGAATTGTGTTGTTCGTTTTGGTTGTAAACTTTTCGTATGCACAGATAATGTATAATTATCCTTATCAAATGGACTGCTCATATTTTCCATCTTACTCTCAAGATTCTGTGATAGATGTTTTTTCTAATAATGGTTCATGGTTTGGCATTGGGTTACCCAGTGTTGATGCTCCTGAACGATTTGGTAAATTTGCTGGCCCGTATAGTTTTTATAATGATAAATGGATTGGACGTTCTTTGATGCAGTTTAATTTTGGCGTAGAGGGTTTAGGTAAAATACAATATGAATTTGCTAAGGATTTTGAAGTGGTTCAGTATCCAGGATTATTATATCAGAAATTCGTATTCAATGATTATGTTATTGAAATAAGAGCAGCTTTTATTTCGGGGAGAACTTGTTTGTTTAAGGCTCATGCAATTAATACATCAAACAAAAAAATACCGATGACATGGATGGTTAAAGGAGCTGCGTATGATGAGATTGGCGAAGCTGATAGATTTACGGATGTTTGGATGTATAAAATAGACAATAAAGATGATGTTTTTTGGTTAATGCGCTATAAACTTGATGAGGCGATTAATCTTGTTTTTCAGGCAGATTCTTATGAGTTCTCGTACAAAGTACCTCAATGGATTGAGCCTAAAGATACGCTTAGTATTGTAACAACATTATCACAATATTTTAAGGGCGATGATAAAAGCGAATTGGAATTAGTTACTAAGGCACTAAACAACCCCGAGCCGTTCTTTGATAAAAATCAAAAAATGTGGTCTTACTTAATCTCTAATGTTGTAACGCAAAACGAAAAGTTTAAAAAAATTTCGGTTAAATCATTACAAACATTATTAATGAATTTACGAAGCCAGACACCTAATTTTAAAAACTATTTTTTTGTTGAAAGAAATGGCATCGAAAACGAATATATAAATGTTGATGAAAATTGGTTTTATGCGTCTGCAATGATTAGATATGATATTAGTATTGCAACACATGCTCTGGTTTCTGCAATTTCAAATCTTAATAAGGACAGCTCAATTAACAGTATTGTTCCAGTTTTAAATTATACCGATAGTATCCCAGTTTTAAGTAATAAACCAATGGCAGCGTGGACTGCATGGAATATATTTTCGATAAAAGCTGATACTAATATTATGAAGGTAATCTATCCCTTAATTAAAGAAAATCATGAGTTTTGGTATAATCACCGAGATGCTAATAAAAACTTATGGTGTGAAGACAACTTAGGTTTTGAACGAGTTGATGTAAACGCAATGTTGTTTTCAGAAAAATATTGTCTTAAAAAAATAGCCGTTTTGTTGGGATATCAAGATGACGCAGAAATTTATCAAAAACAGATGGATGCCATTAAAGTGTCTTTTAATTCGTATTACTTTGATAATCAGCCACCTGGGTATGTTGACATTAATATTGAAAATAAAAATAAAATTTTGGCAGATGATGTAATTGGTTATGCCTTATGGGCTGGTTTGGCATCACTTGATATAGCTAATTTTTATGCACAACAGATAAATATAGAAATAGATAACGGCACATATAAAGCAAAGTTTGAATCTGGCGATTTTGATATCTCTTATTACTACTTTTTAATTTCGGGGCTAAAACTTTATAAATACGAAGTCGAAGCTGATAAATTGCTTAATATACTCCTCGAAACTGTACTTAATGATGCTAAAAACAAGCCATTGCCTTCGTATGGTAATGAGAAAATGATTAATGATAACTCATCGCTAACGGCTGCCGTTTTATTGCTGCTGCTAAATTATTAGATTGTAGAAAAAATAAACATGTAAAATAAAACTTCTTTTTGTTCGTGTGTATTTGAACTTGTTGTATCTTTAGGGGACTTCTATTAATTAAATCAATGTTCATAATAACATAAAATTGTTCATATC
>CAYNKH010000100.1:0-10382 GCA_964397745.1 uncultured Bacteroidales bacterium
TAAAGTTGGCTTTAGCCAACTGTTTAAACTTTTCCTTCTTCCGTTTGCTTTAGCATCATTCTTTACAAGTGTCAAAAACAAATGTCTAATATCAATTTAGTCCAAACTTGAATTAGAGTGTATTTTGATAAAAATCTAAGCGGAAATTATAATTTTAAAAGCATATAAATGTGGCAAAAACACTTGTCGTTCTATTTTTTTAGAGTGCCGAGTTTTACAGCATTTATTTAAACTCTTTTTTAAGCCGCAACTTTAATAGTCGCATAAATTCATCCTTTTTTAATAATTCCCTCACTGCTGTCTCCTATGTCATTCTCGTAATCCACTTCTACTTCTGCAATTCCGTTATTGCCCATCATAACTTTAATAGGAAAACCTTGCATGAGAGTACTAAGTTCAAGACCAGCTTTATGTCCAATTTTTATACGCATTCTTTTTACCCCGTTTTTTTTACCTGCTTCTATTAGTGATTTGGCAGCATCTACTTGTTTCTCTGTTGATATTTCGGGGCTAAGTGCTTTGTAAACTAACCAAGGAATTGGATTTATAATCCAGCCGTACTTTTTTATAAGATTTAAAGTTTTATTTAATCCAGTGTAAGTTGTGAGGTCATAAGAGTTTTCCATAATGTTTTTTTATTTGAATCATTCAATAATCATGCAGAAATATTTTGAGTGTCAATCTGTCATACAAGTATAAGGATTTTATTTTTAATATTAATCAATTCTAATTCAAATCTTGCTTATCTTTGTTTAAAATGTGGGTCTTATGGAAATTATCAACAGAGAGATAAGTTGGTTGCATTTTAATAGCCGATTGTTGCAAGAAGCTGCCGATAATTCGGTACCATTACTTGAAAGATTAAAGTTTCTTGGTATTTATTCAAATAATCTTGATGAATTTTACAGAGTGCGAGTTGCTTCGATAAATAGACTTGTAGAGTTTAATCGCAAGAATTATCCTGAAAAGGTAAAACAGTCAGAAGACTTGCTTAAAGAGATCGTTTCAATTATTGGCATGCGTCAGTTGGAATTTAATAATATTAAGACTCAAGTATTAAAGGAATTAGAGCAAAAAGGGATTTCTATTCTAAATGAGACAGAACTTACTGAGCAACAACAAATATTCGTAAAGGATTATTTTCATAAACATATTTTGCCTGGTCTTTTTACCCTAATTTTAAAACGTAGTACAGATTTGAGTAGTTTGCCCGACGGAACTATTTATCTGGCAGTTGATTTAAGTAAAAAAAACACTGATGAAAAGCACGAGTATGCATTAATTCAGATTCCCGATGATAAAATGCCGAGATTTGTTGTGTTGCCTTCACTCGAGAGTGAAAAATCTGTAATTCGACTTGATGATATTATTAGATTTTGTTTGTACGATATTTTCGGGGTTTTTGGATATACTCATTTTAACGCATATACAATTAAAATTACCAGAGATGCCGAAATTGATCTTTATGGTAATGTGTCAAAAAGCTTTATAGATATAGTTGCAGAAAGTGTTAAAAAACGAAAAACCGGTGCACCAGTTCGATTTATTCACGATAAAAATATGCCTCAGCCTTTAGTGAGCTTGGTAACTAATTGTCTTAAAATAAAAACTAGCAAAAATGCTATAAAGGGAGAAAGATATCATAATTCTAAAGATTTTATGGGTTTCCCAAAATTGCTTGGAGAAGAGTATGTTTATAAAAAAATTGAAGCTTTGCAGCACCGACATATAAAAAACAAGGTCAGAATTTTATCATCGGTAAAAAAGAAGGATATCCTTTTACATTATCCCTATAATCCCTTTAGCATTATAGTAAATATGCTTCGCGAAGCATCTATCGATCCAAAAGTAAAATCTATTAAAATTACTTTATATCGTTTAGCTAACGACTCAAAAATTATATCTGCACTTATTAATGCTGCCCGAAATGGGAAAAGTGTTACTGCATTTTTAGAACTTAAAGCTAGATTTGACGAAGAGCAAAATATCTATTGGACAAATAAACTAGAAGATGCAGGTGTTAAAATAATTAAAACAATATCGGGTATTAAAGTACACTCAAAACTAATTCTCATCAGAGCAAAAGAAAATGGTGTGAATTATTACTATTCAAATATCTCCACAGGTAACTTTAATGAAAAAACGGCTCAATTATACAGTGATTTATCCTTATTAACTGCAAATCAGGAATTATGTATCGAAGTAGGTAAAGTGTTTTATTTGATCGAGTCGGCTTATCAAGTTATTAATTTTGATCACTTGGTTGTTAGTCCGTTATATACGCGTAATACTTTTATGAAATTGATTGAAAATGAAATTGCAAATGCTCAATCGGGCTTGCCAGCTTGGATAAATATCAAACTTAATAGTTTTACTGATTCTATATTTGTTGATAAAATTAAAGAAGCGGCTGAGGCTGGAGTTAAAGTGAGAATTAGTGCCAGAGCCTCATGTAGCTTGATATCACACACAAATAAAAATTTACAAACTATTGGAATAGTCGATAAATTTCTTGAACATTCTAGAGTATATATGTTTTGCAACAATAATAATAATAAGATATATATAGGTTCGAGTGATCTTATGATTCGTAATCTCGATACACGCATCGAAGTATGTGTGCCAATTTATTCGAAAGAGATACAAAAAGAATTATTAGACATCTTTGATATTCAATTTAGGGACAATACTAAAGCCAGAGATTGGAGCAGTAAAGAGAAAAATACTATTAGAACAACAGGAGAAACACAAAAAGTGCGGACACAATATGAAACTTATGAATATTTAAAAACACTTAACTTATGAGTTTAAATTTTGCAACAGTTGATATTGGTTCTAACGCAGGTAGATTACTTATCTCGAATGTTTTTGAAAAGAACAGTTTAATTTATGCTAGTAAAATTGCATTGGTTAGGGTGCCTTTACGACTTGGCATGGATGTTTTTGAAAAAGGATATATTACTGACGAAAAAATTGAAATGCTTATTAAAACATTTAAGGCTTATGAGTTAATTAAGGATATTTATCAGCCTGTTGATTATGATTCCTGTGCCACGGCCGCTTTGCGAGAAGCATCAAACAGTAAAATAGTATTAAAAGCTATTAAAGATGAAACTGGAATAAGTTTAAAAATTATTGATGGAATTCGTGAAGCCGAAATATTAAGTCAGGCGAATAATATTTATGTCAATAAAAAATATGATAATACATTGTATATTGATGTTGGGGGAGGTAGTACAGAGTGCTCGTTTTTTAAAAAGGAAAAATTCATTTCTTCTATGTCTTTTAAGATTGGAGCAATAAAATATTTATTTGATCAAGTTGATTCTTCTGAATGGGATAAACTTAAAGATTGGCTGCAATCTGTACGAGACACTGATGAAAATATCAACTGTATTTGTTCGGGAGGGAATATTATTAAATTAACTGGATTGTTTGGAAATAACGACTATACAATAACTCGTCAGCAAATTGAAAACTCTCTTGGCGAATTAGAGAAACATTCTTTTGATGAGCGGATAGAAATATATAATTTGCGTCCCGATCGAGCTGATGTTATTGTTCCTGCTGCACGAATTTTTAATAATATTATGAAATGGGGAAATATTGATAAAATAGTAGCGCCTAAAATTGGCTTAGTTGACGGTTTAGCTATTGCACTATATAAAAAGAGAATAAAAAATTCATAGATTTTTAATCGAAAGCATCATTGTCAATAAATTTATAGCCGTTAAGTAATTCTTTTACCTTCATGCGTTTTTTTCCTTGTATTTGAAGCTCCGATATATTAATAAAACCACTTGATACAGCTACCTTCAAATAAGTTTTATTATCAGTAATAATAGTTCCATTTTTATGTTGATGAGCTTCAATAACAGTGGAAGTCTCATACAATTTTACTTGCACATTTTCTGGGCGATTGAGTATTGTCCATGCTGCAGGATAAGGCGATAAACCTCTAATAAGATTGTTGATTTTTTCTACAGGCATATTCCAATCTATACGACAAAAGTCTTTATAAATCTTTGGTGCAGGACGTAAATTGTCGTTGATAAATTCCTCTTGTTTACGAGTCTGAATATTATTGCTTTTAATTGCTTTAACTGTTTTTAAAACCAACTCAGCACCAATGGACATAAGTTTATCGTGTAAACTTCCAGCATTATCCTTGGGGTTAATTTCGACACTTTCTTGGAATATTATACTTCCTTTATCGATTTCTTCGTTGATAAAAAAGGTGGTAACTCCTGTTTTTGTATCGCCATTAATAATTGCATGATTTATTGGAGCCGCACCTCGGTAATCGGGCAGGAGAGAGGCATGTAAATTAAAAGTTCCTAATTTAGGCAATTCCCAAACTTGTTTAGGCAGCATTCTAAAAGCAACCACAATAAACAAATCAGCATTAAGTGTTTTTAGCTCATTTAGAAAATCTTCTGCTTTCAGATTGTTAGGTTGCAGTATTTGTAGATTGTTTTCGAGAGC
The DNA here is from genome assembly GCA_964397745.1 of uncultured Bacteroidales bacterium. GTDB lineage: Bacteria > Bacteroidota > Bacteroidia > Bacteroidales > ML635J-15 > Bact-19. The sequence goes on from CAYNKH010000100.1 coordinate 4,486, forward strand.
AAACTTTTTAACATCTGAGAATTGGATTTTCTTTCCTCTGCCAGCAGGTTTGTCGGGTGCTGTAATAACGGTTTTGATATTATAATCATTATCAAGTAGAATTTTTAGCGAGGAGACAGCAAATTCTGGCGTTCCCATAAAAACAATATTTGGTTTATTAGTTGTCATCAAGATCTAATTCGTGTCCCATTTTATTTTTTTTAGTTTCGAGATAAAACTTGTTATATTTATTTGGTTTTATTTCGATATGTTGTGTATTTACTATCTCAAGTCCATATCCTTTTAGTCCGGCGAGTTTACGGGGATTGTTGGACAATAATTCCATTTTACGAACGCCTATGCTTCTAAGTATCTGAGCACCAACTCCATAGTCTCTTTCGTCGGGTTCAAACCCCAAATGTACATTTGCTTCAACAGTATCAAGACCGTCTTCTTGTAGTTTGTATGCAGCAATTTTATTCATCAATCCAATTCCACGTCCTTCTTGGTTTAGATAAACTACAACACCTTTGCCTTTTTTTTCAACAATTCTCATAGCTTCGTGCAATTGGTTTCCGCAATCACATTTTAGCGAGCCAAAAATATCTCCAGTAACACAGCTAGAGTGCACTCTGACTGTTATTGTTTCATCGGATTCCCAAGTGCCTTTTATTAAGGCAACATGTTCTAGCCCATTACTTTTTTGTCTAAATGGAATCATTTCAAAAAAACCATATTTTGTGGGGAGTTTTACTCTTATTCCCTTTTCAATTAGGCTATCAGTTTTTAAGCGATATTTTATTAAATCTTCGATACTAATTATTTTGAGATTAAATCTGTCGGCTATTTCCATTAGCTCTGGTAGTCTTGCCATGGTTCCGTCATCATTCATTATCTCAACTAAAGCTCCTCCTGGTTTCAATCCAGCAAGGCGTGTAATATCAACCACTGCCTCTGTGTGTCCACTACGTCTTAACACACCGTTTTCCTTTGCCATTAAAGGGAAAATGTGTCCTGGGCGTCCTAAATCTGTGGGTTTTGTGTTTTCATCGACCAAAGATTTAATTGTTTTAGCTCTATCGCTAGTAGAAATTCCTGTAGTGCAGCCATCTCCGTTAAGGTCAACCGATACTGTAAAAGGCGTTTCGTGTAAGGCTGTGTTTTTGCCTACCATTAAATCTAAATCAAGCTCTTTGCAACGACTTTCGGTTAGTGGCGTACAAATTAATCCTCGCCCGTATCTTGCCATAAAATTGACAATCTCGGGTGTGATTTTTTCGGCAGCGACAACAAAATCGCCTTCATTTTCACGATCATAATCATCTATAATAATGATTACTTTCCCATTTTTAATATCTTCTATTGCTTCTTCAATAGTATCTAATGGTCTATTGATTTCTTTTTGTTGGTTTCCAGACATTTGTTTTAACTCCTTTCATCGCTTTAAACATTCCTATCAGTAAAGCTAAATTCATTGACATAAAATGTGTTATAAAACGCAAAAATATATTATGTATTTTAAATTTCTTAAGTAAAAAATCAGCTATTAGTAGAATAAAGATAAAATTATAGGCTAATAGCATATATAAATAGAACTCGTAGTAAAATGCGAGTATAAAATTAGTAATATACGCAAAAAACATGAATAAAGGGGTTAACCATCGTAATATTTTATGTGATAAAAAACTAAATGCAAGCCCAGTAAAAGGAGGCCACAATAAGTTTTTAAATTCCCACAGGTTTTGAAAGTTGCCTGTTGCGATTCTAATTTTACGCCTAAATTCATCAGAAAGATTATTTGATACATCTTCATATACAACTGCTTCGAGACGATTAATAGCTCTATATTTATTTTCTAGAACTTTCATGCAGATATAAAAATCATCGACTAGGAAATTTACCGGTACTGGGCTATATAATTGTGTTCTGATAGCAAAACATCCGCCAAAAGGTCCCATCATTGTACCCCATAGTAGTCCTTCACGATTTTTTATCATTACTTCTCTCGAAATATATGATTTCTCCTGTATTGAGATTCCTTCTTTTTTAATACCTGTATTTGTCATTCGTGTATCGACAAGACCAATACGCTCATCGGCAAATGGCTTAACTAATTCTTTGATCGTATTCTTATCAAACATTACATTAGCGTCAGAAAGGACGAGGATTTCTCCTTCTGCCTTGTCGATAAGTGCGTTTATTACATTCGATTTGCCTTGTCTCTCGGAAAAGCTGATGAATTTTATAAAACTGTGCTTACTTGCATAATCACTTACTATTTCATTTGTTTTATCGGTGCTGTTGTCGGAGCCGATTATAAGTTGAATTTTATTGGTGGGATAATCAGAATTAATTATAGTATCAATTTTTTCGCTTATTACATCTTCTTCGTTAAATAATGACATTACAATCGAAACTTTGGGAGTAAAGTTTGTTTCTCCTTTGAAATTTGTTTTATTTTTACAAAAAAGTTTTAATACAAATGGATAAACTACATAGGTGTGAAAAACCAATGCAATACAAAGCCATAATATTATTTGTAAAATAATCATTTGTTAATGTTTTTTTGATAAAACTCTGTGAGCTTTTTAGCAATATTGATATTGTCGAAGTTTGTGTTAACAAACTCAATAGCATTTGATGATATTTTTTTATGCAATTCTATGTTTAGACAAATCCTCTCTAAATTTTCGTAAAAACTTTGTGGGTCATCAGCAATTAAGATGTTTTCTTCATGTGTGGTTGGAATACCTTCGGTTCCAATTGTAGTAGTAATAATACTTTTACCTAAAACCAGACCTTCGATAATCTTAATTCTCATTCCGCTTCCTGATAGTAGTGGAACAATCATTATTGAATTTTCGTTGATGAATTTATTCGCATCTTCAATTTCGCCTAAATATATTATTTGTTTATCTTCCAAATATTTTTTAAAACGTATAGGTGCATTTCTACCAGCTAAGTAAAACTCAAATTGTGGATAATCTTTCTTAAATTTTATCCAAACATTATCAATAAACCAGCGTAAGCCTTCTTGGTTTGGTATCCAGTCTAAAGCTCCAATATGAAAAATACCTGGGAATTTTGAGTTTGTGTCATCTTTAATGTAATTAATGCCATCTATTCCAGTAGGTGTAACGTGTATTGGCTTAGTGTTTCCTAAGTTACTGTATTTATTTCCGTCTCGTTTAGTTATAGGCACTAAAAAATCATATTTATTTAGATACTCAAGTTTAAAATTTCGGATTCTTTTCTTTAAAATATTTTTATAGCCTTTTTTTGCAGGGTTTGTTTCGTTTGCAGCAGCTCTTTGCCAAATTTCGTGTTCGATATTATGAGAACGGAGAGATATTTTAGCATTTGAGTTTTGTCGGATTGTGTCTATATAGGGGCATAGATATAAACCTTCGAGTTGAACTAAATCATAATTTTCTGATTTTAGTTCCTTTTCGAGTTCAGATTTATAGTTTTCGGAAATAAAACGTTCGGCATTATAGGGTTTGTTAGAGAAAATTAAATTGGATAATAGTTTGTAAATACTAATATCTGTGTTGATAGGTACTATGACAAATTTTATTTTTTTTGTTAATTTAGCAGGTAGCTCGTCTTCTCTAACAAAGTGTTTGTTGGTGTTCATTGACAATATTGTTACCTGATTTCCAACATCGTTCAGAGCTTCGGACAACGCAAGACTTGCAATTGAACCTCCATCTTTTGGAGGGTATGGCATTTTATTCGTAAGTATCAATATCCTCATATCTTATCCCGCTAATATCATTTGCAAAGTAACAATAAAATTTTCAAACTTCATTGCTTTTGTTTTTTTCTAAAATAATTTTTTATTTTCAGATAGAAATGAGGGCTTATTCTCATCGAATCATTAGCTGTTCTGTAGATTAAAAAAGCCCCTATTGGAATCAACATAAAGCTGCTAATCCACATTCCAATTTCTGGTACTAAAACAAGTTCTCTAACTGTTTTCTCGAATGTTATTGAAATAATATAATAAATTAAAAATATAAACACCGAAATAATAACTGGCACACCAAATCCTCCTTTGCGTATAATCCCACCCAAAGGTGCACCAACAAGAAAAAAGAGTAAACAGGCTATCGATAACACGTATTTTCTGTGCCATTCTATGTCGTGTCTTGCTATCCACCTTTTATAACCTTGAACTTCGATATCGGTAACTTCGACATATTGCTTGGCAGCTCTACTATAATTTAAAGCAAAATCGACAACTTTGTTTTTTTGATTGACGTTAAAATTATTAAAAATAGTGTCAATATTTATTTTAAAATCTGGGTCTGCAATGCTTAGCTCTGCAACTTGTGTTTGTGCAATTTGTTTTTGTTCTTCGCTTTGATTTTGCCATTGTGCTTCACCTTTAAATAGTGAATATTTTTTTAAATTAAACCATATCTCGTGTTCTCGGGCAGATAAGGTATTCTGCAAGGAGTCAACCGCAAATTGTAGTTGTTGGTTGTTTAACATCTCAAAGCCATTTTTAAATAACTCCTCGTTACTTCTGTCTAATCCTAAGCCATCTAGCTCTATATAAACTATTTGTTTTTTATATTTAGATGTCTGATGAGGTCTGGTTTTATTGCTTTTTTTCTTATTCTTATCAAGTTTTAAATCTTCATACCTAAATCCGTCGAAAAGCTCCATTATAAGAACTGTTTTGTCTTCGGTAATTTTGATATTTCCAGCTTTTGCTGTAGTTACGTTGTTGTTCCCTGTAAGACTTCTGTGGTCATATATTAGAACTCCTTCGAGAGTGTTGTTGTTTCGATACTTTCTATTGACTTTGATGTTTAAATTATCTACTGGCTCGGTAAAAATACCATTACGAATATTAACTTCGGGTCTTTGTTGCTGAATACTAAAAAGTAAAGACCTCATTTTGAGGTTTGTGTATGGCAATAAATTATTTGCAAAGTAAAATGCTCCAAAACTGATAATAATATTAAATATTAAAAGAGGATACATAATTCTATATAATGAAATACCACCCGATTTCATTGCGAAAAGTTCGTTTCTCTCACCAAGTCCACCAAAAGTCATAATAGTAGCAAGCAAAATTGAAAGTGGTAAGGCCAAAGGTACGAGCGTAAGTGAAGCATAAAATAAAAGTTCTACAATCACATTCCATTCTAAGCCTTTGCCAACTAGGTCGTCAATGTATTTCCACAGAAATTGCATTAGCAACAAAAAAACACATATCAGAAATGTGATTATCCATGGCCCAATAAAAGACTTGATGATATATTTATGTAACTGTTTAAACATGTCTATATTTAATGACATGCAAAAGTAAGAAAAATCATGGTATTATTATGCTCCTAAAATATGTTTTAGATTATTTATTTGTGTTTCCCACAGTTCAATGTTTTCTTGCTTCTCATCTTCCTCAACAAAATCGGTAATAATAAGTGCTATTTCTTTTGTTAGATCATGGGTTTGAATTTTAAGTTCAAAATATGTATCCTCTTCGCTATTGAGCCATTTAAACTTTGCAAAGCATAAGTCTTTTTTTCCTAAAAGCTCTGCTTGCTCTTCGACACCTTCCCAAATGAAAGTAAAAATATTATCTTTAACTTGTACATCATCGGCAAACCATTCACTAAGACCGCTGGCTGTACTTAGACGATTGTATAAAATCCTTGCTGAGGACTTAAATGTAAATTCTAATTCTATTTTTGTCATAAAATCATTATTAGATACCAAATATATGGTTAATAAACTATTTAATCTGCTGCAATTTATAAAAATATAAATTAGTTTGCAAACTTTATTTTTATTTTTAATTAAATTAACTATTTTTGCAGTCCGTTAAAAAACAAAACGGAATTTGAAATAATGGCGAGGTAGCTCAGCTGGTTAGAGCGCGTGATTCATAATCACGAGGTCGG
>CAYNKH010000101.1:0-10283 GCA_964397745.1 uncultured Bacteroidales bacterium
AACAAAAGGAGGAAAAGCACTAATAAGATTACGATTAAATTTAAAACAAACAGATAGTTTTTGCGGCACAAATAATAAAACTAGCGATTAAAATTAATAATAATTCTTTTTATTCGGTTTTTTTGTAGAGTTTTGCAGCGATTTTGAAAAATGAACTATGAATAACAAAACAAATTAATATTAACTAATAAACAATTGATTATGAGTACTGATACAATGTTTTGGTTTATCCCTTTCGCTTCTGTTTTAGCGCTTTTCTTTGCTTGGTATTTTTTTCGAGAACTGATGAAGCTTGATGAAGGAACTGATACAATGAAAAAAATTGCTCTTCATGTTAGAAAAGGAGCGATGTCATATTTAAAACAGCAATATAAAGTTGTTACTATTGTATTTATTATTATGGCGATATTTTTTGCAATATTAGCTTATGTTTTCCACCTTCAAAACGAGTGGGTACCTTTTGCATTTTTAACAGGAGGATTTTTTAGTGGACTTGCTGGTTTTTTGGGCATGAAAACTGCGACTTATGCATCTGCTAGAACTGCTAATGCAGCCAGAAGCTCATTAAATGCTGGTCTTAAAGTTGCTTTCCGTGCGGGTGCAGTTATGGGGCTAGTTGTTGTCGGACTTGCATTGCTAGATATTTCTATTTGGTATATTATTTTAGATGCCTTTGTTGATGAGGCAGATGCAAAACATAAAATGATTATGATTACAACTACCATGCTTACATTTGGAATGGGTGCTTCTTTGCAAGCTCTTTTCGCTCGTGTTGGTGGAGGTATTTATACAAAAGCTGCCGATGTTGGTGCAGACTTAGTTGGTAAAGTAGAAGCTGGTATCCCCGAAGATGACCCTCGTAACCCTGCTACTATTGCAGATAACGTTGGTGATAATGTTGGTGATGTTGCTGGTATGGGTGCTGACCTTTACGAATCTTATGTGGGTTCTATTCTTGCAACTGCAGCCCTTGGTGCAGCAGCTTTTTACACTACTGGAACTGCCGACATGCAACTTAAAGCCGTATTTGCTCCAATGTTAATTGCAGCTCTAGGAATTGTCCTTTCTATTATTGGTATTTTTCTTGTAAAAACCAAAGAAGGTGCAACAATGAAACAATTGCTCGGTGCACTTGGACTTGGTGTTAATGTTAGCTCTATTCTTATTGCAATTGGAACTTTCGGAATTATGTACTTATTGCAAATACCTAACTGGCAATATATCTCTTTTGCAGTTGTTATTGGCTTAATTGTTGGAACTGTTATTGGTCAGGGAACAGAATATTATACTTCTCATGCTTATAAACCAACACAAAAAATCGCCGAATCTGCTAAAACTGGACCTGCAACGGTTATCATTTCAGGTATAGGTACAGGTATGATATCTACTGCAATTAGTGTTGGTGCTATTGTAGTAGGGATTATTCTAGCATATTTATTCGCAGCAAAATTCGATATAACAAATCTAAGTGCTGGACTCTATGGAGTGGGTATTGCTGCTGTTGGAATGCTTTCTACTCTTGGTATTACTCTTGCAACCGATGCGTATGGACCAATAGCTGATAATGCAGGTGGGAATGCTGAAATGAGTAAGTTAGGCCCAGAAGTACGCAAACGTACAGATGCCCTTGATGCTCTTGGAAATACCACTGCTGCAACAGGTAAAGGTTTTGCGATAGGTTCGGCAGCTCTTACAGCTCTCGCTCTCCTCGCTTCATATATCGAAGAAATTAAAATAGGACTTATTCGTGTGGGGCAAACTACTATGGAAGTTAGTGGACAAGTTGTACAAACAGCCGAAGCCTCAATTATGGATTTTATGACATACTACGAAGTGCACCTTATGAACCCTAAAGTATTGGTAGGTATTTTTATTGGTTCGGTTATGACTTTTGTGTTTGCCGGACTTACAATGAATGCCGTTGGACGTGCAGCTCAAAAAATGGTAGAAGAAGTACGCCGTCAATTTAGAGAAATTAAAGGTATCCTTACCGGAGAAGCTGAACCAGATTACGAAAGATGTGTTGAGATATCAACTAAAGGTGCTCAACGAGAAATGATATTGCCTTCGGCTGTCGCTGTTATTATGCCAATTATTGTTGGGATTGTTTTAGGCGTATCAGGAGTTATGGGACTACTTGTTGGTGGACTTGCTTCTGGTTTTGTGCTTGCGGTATTTATGGCAAACTCCGGAGGTGCATGGGATAATGCTAAAAAATATGTGGAAGAAGGTAATTTTGGAGGCAAAGGTAGTGACGTCCATAAAGCTACAATCGTTGGTGATACCGTTGGAGACCCTTTTAAAGATACTTCAGGACCATCCCTTAATATACTTATTAAACTTATGACAATGGTTTCTATTGTTATGGCCGGTTTAACGGGCGTATATTCTTTATTGTAAAATTGTAAAATTAAAATACATAAACGACTGTTCGCCAATTAAAAACTGGAAAACAGTCGTTTTTTATGATATTAGTAATCATGATTGAATTGCAAAATTATTGTAACTAAACGTACGTGATTGCAATGGAATATCATAACTGTTTTTTGTAATGACCTCAAAAAAATATGTTTTATGCCAGTTAAAATTGGTTTTATTGAAAAAAAACATGTTTCGACAAAATCAAATTATTTTTCTAAATTTGTGAAATGTTGTTTTTGAAAATGTTCTTGCTTTTTTAATCTAATAATATAAAATAATGAAAAAACATTTGAGATGGTGCTTAATAATTATCACAATAATTTTTGTTGGGGCCTGCAGTAATGCTAGTGCCGATAAAGAGAAAAATTCTACCAGCGAAAACAAAGACCAAGCTCAAGATAGTATTGTTCAAAATACAGATGTCGCAGAAGTGGTTTTTAATGATGATTATATCATGAATATCGAAAAGGTATATAATGGTGAAGTAGTGAACGATTTAATAGTCTCAAGCTATAAATATGAGCCAAACATCGAATTTAGTTTTATGCTAAATGGCGAATTTATTGCTGATGGTGAAATTATGATAGACGAAATGTGGGGAGAACTCGCTATTGTGTTTGATAAAATCAATAATCCACATAAAAACATAAAAATTGAAATTGATGATTATCAAAAGCAATTAATCGATTTTAGTTATTTTAGAAATCAAGAAGACTTATTAATGACCTTATCAGAAGAAGAAATCCAAAAACTCGAAACAGGAGAACAAGTAAAGCTGAGAGTAAAAGTAAAGGACGCAAAAGTTTCCGGTAAAATTGACGGCTATGGAGATGTTAGTGTGAAGTTTGTCGAAATTATTAGATAGTTGTTGTTGCGGCTTTAAGGCTTGTTTAAATGTGCGTCTGAGTGGGAGAGTCTCACTTTTTTTATGCTTATACAGGCTTTATCCACATGCAATATTTAATAATGTCAGAAGCTCCTGTTTTATTTAAGTATGTCTTTCAATGCTGATTCAATATCTTTATACTGTAAATAAAAACTAATATTTTCGTAATGTTTACTGTGAACTTTAGTCCCTTTTATCAAAACCTCCGACATTTGACCAAACAATAGCTTAATCATAAATACAGGAATTTTTATTATTATTCTCTTTTTATCAATAGCATTTTTAAGAGAGAGAATATATTGATAGTTTGTTATCTGTTGCGGAGCAACTGCATTTATAACACTTTCTAGTTTGTTGTTCTCAATAGCTGCTAGGTATAGTTGTGTTAAATCGTTTATGTGTATCCATGAATAATATTGTTTTCCTTGTCCAAAAACTGGCAGGATACCAAATCTTGCGGCCTGTAATATCTTTTTTAGTGCCGCATCGTTCTTGTCTTGCACTAAGCCTGTACGGATTTTTACTGTTCTAATACCAGCTTTTTGAAAATTATCTGCTGCATTTTCCCATTGAGCACAAATATTAGCTAAAAACCCAGTTCCAGCTGCATCATCTTCCGAAAATGACTTTTCATTTACTTTAAAAGCAGGATAAAAGCCGACAGCAGAAGCAGAAATAAAGGCTTTTGGTTTAATCCCCATTTCTTGTATGGTGTTAAAAATAAGTTCACTTCCTTTTACTCGACTATCAAGAATGATTTTTTTGCGTTTTTTTGTCCATCTACCGGCTCCAATATTTTCACCAGCAAGATGAATAATATAATCAATGTCTAATAACGCATCTTTATCAATATAACCAGTTTTAATATCCCAGAGATATGTTGAGAAATTAGGTTTATTCGTAAGTTTCCTACTCAATATTCTTACTTCATATCCCTTTTTAACAAGAAGATAGGTTAGATTATTTCCCACTAAACCTGTGCCGCCAGTAATCAGAACTTTTTTCATTTTATTTGTTTTTGATGCACGTGCTTTTTGAATAAATAGTATTTGGTTTTGGCGTGTAAATTTGTACGCTTTTGCGAAAACAAATTTCATGACAAAACTAATGAGTTGCCAAACAGTAAAACAAGAACCTAACGAAATTGTATCAAGACCACACTAGTAAACAATTAGTGTTTCCGAAGTAATATTTAAGCCGTCTGAATAAAAATTAGCGACGTATATCCCTTTTTCTAAATCGGAAATGTCTATATTAGTGATAGAATTTTGTAAATGTATGGATTTAACAATTTCCCCTTTTGTATTGCAAAGCTTAATGAAATGGTGTTTTATATTGTTGTTAATGCAAACTGTGATTATGTTTTTTGCGGGATTTGGATAAATAGAGATGTCCGAAGTATTTTCCTGTATAATGTTATTACCTTGATTTACAGTTATTGTTATGTGGTCTTCTTTATAACAAACTGGTTCTCTCTCAGAATATATCCCTGTTGTTCCAACAGTATCGAAAACCATTACAGAAATTTCATGAACTCCTACGCCAAGTTCAGAACCACAGATATTTAAGTCAGGTTCAGTTGTATTGTCGCTCCATAAGTAAGTGTGGAAATTTGTACCTTGATTTGCATTTAAAGTAATCTCGTCATCTGTTGTAATTGTTCTATTGCCTCCTAAATCAAGTGATGTTTCGTTGCAAAGTGTATATGTAACACTTCCACCATTTCGTGGATTTCCTGGTGCAGTAGTTTCAAAAACCACACGAATCCAGGCATTGGCATATACATCAATTTCCCTAATTCCAGCAATATCGTTTGGTACACCATCAACTACCATACAATATTTTTCACCCGCATACATGTAATCATCAGTGTTTCCCGAGTTTGTTTCCCAGTTTAATCCAATCGGAATATTTCCCATTTCTATGAGCTGTATCTTTGTTATTGTAAAATTTAAAAAACCCCAGGTTGTCGCTTTTTTTGGTGCAATAATAGTTAATACAGTGTTGTAATATTCGCCATTAAAGGCAACTGGAAGACTATTAGGATACCTTACACCTACACCTTCTGGGTCACATACTTCTGAATTTGGAGTGCAAATTGCGTTTTGTGCTAAAACGTTTGTGGTAAATAAATAAAAAGATGTTAAAACAAATAAAAATATTTTTTTTCGTTTCATAACAATCGAATTATTATATACAAAAATAGCTTTTTTTTTAATTTAATGAAAATTTGTTCTTTTTAATTTCTATTGCATATATTAAGTATTGGTATTGAAAGAATAGTTTATGTCTAGTGATTTACAAATTTTAAACAAAACATTAACAATTGTCTTTCAAATATTGTTAAAATTGTATCTTTACATCTTGAATAAAAAATAGATATGCAAAGAAAAGCTGCAGAAACCCCTTTAATGAAACAATATTACAGCATTAAGGCAAAACACCCCGATGCAATTTTATTATTTCGAGTTGGTGACTTTTATGAGACATTTGAAAATGATGCCGTCAAAACAAGTTCGATACTCGGAATAACATTGACTAAAAGAGCTAATGGTGCCGCATCATATGTTGACCTAGCAGGTTTTCCACACCATTCATTAGACACATATCTGCCAAAATTAGTACGTGCTGGACAACGTGTTGCTATATGCGAACAACTCGAAGATCCTAAAATGACAAAAAAAATTGTCAAAAGAGGAATTACCGAGCTTGTTACTCCAGGGATATCAATGAACGATAATGTCCTCGAACAAAAAGAAAACAATTTTTTGGCAAGTATAGTTATTGGTAAACAAAATTTTGGAATATCTTTTCTTGACATCTCAACTGGCGAATTTTTGGTTAGTGAAGGTAATGTCGAGTATATTGGTAAACTTTTGCAAAGTTTTAAACCAAAAGAAATCATCTATGAAAAATCAAAAAAGAAAATTTTTTTAGAAACCTTTACCGATGTAAAAATAAGTTTTGGATTAGATGATTGGGTATTTACTCAAAATAATGCTGTTGATAAATTAACAGACCATTTTAAAACTAAAAACCTTAAAGGCTTTGGAGTTGAACAAATGAATGCTGGCGTAATTGCAGCAGGTGCAATATTAGATTATCTTGATTTTACACAACATAGTAATCGCGACCATATTAAAATGCTTGCCCGCATTGACCAAAATACTTATGTTTGGTTAGATAAGTTTACAATTAAAAACTTAGAGATATTTAATTCTTATAACGAAGGTGGTAAAAGCCTTATCAATATAATTGATAATACTTTATCACCAATGGGCGGCAGAATGCTTAAACGCTGGGTAGGATTGCCTCTTAAAGATATTGCACAGATACAAGAACGTCATAATATTGTTGAGTATCTTATTCAAAATACAGATTTTAGAGAAAAGTTACATAATCAGATTTGTAGAATAAGCGATATTGAGCGATTAGCATCAAAAGTCGCTACTATTAGAATTAATCCACGCGAAACATTGAGTTTGAAAAATTCTTTAGATGCAATTATCCCAATTATTGAAGAGTGTAAAGCAATTGACAACCCACTTTTGCAAGAAATTGGCGAAAAACTCTTTACATGCGATGAAATTCGTGAAAAAATACAAACAGAGATTAATCCAGAATGTCCAATATCATTAAATAAAGGAAATGTTATTGCAAATGGCGTTAATGCTGAACTTGACGAGTTGAGAGCAATTGCTTGGGGTGGAAAAGAATACTTGGAAAATCTCACAAAATCAGAAAGCGAACGCACTGGAATAAGCTCTCTCAAAATCAGCTTCAATAATGTTTTTGGATATTATTTTGAAGTCCGAAATACACATAAAGATAAAGTGCCTCCCGAGTGGACACGTAAACAAACCTTGGTCTCAGCCGAAAGATATATTAACGAGGAACTAAAAGTGTACGAAGAAAAAATACTGGGTGCCGAAGAAAAAATGCAAAGTATCGAAAATCGTATTTTTAACAATTTGGTAATGACTATTTCTGATTTTATAGGAGCAATACAAAGTAATGCTAATATTATTGCTAAACTTGATTGCCTATTGTCTTTTACAAAAACTGCAATCGAAAGCAATTATTGTAAACCTAATCTTAACGAATCCGATATTATCGACATAAAAGATGGACGACATCCTGTAATTGAAAAACAACTTGCCTTTGGAGAAGAATATATTGCTAATAACGTTTATCTCGATGATAAAACACAGCAAATAATGATGATTACCGGACCTAATATGTCTGGTAAGTCGGCTTTGTTGCGTCAAACTGCACTAATTTGTATTATGGCTCAAATTGGCTGTTATGTGCCAGCCCGAAAAGCAGATTTGGGAATAATTGATAAGGTATTTACTCGTGTGGGGGCATCTGATAATATTTCGATGGGAGAATCTACTTTTATGGTCGAAATGCTAGAAGCTGCAAGTATAATGAATAATATTTCGCAAAAAAGCCTTATCCTACTTGACGAATTGGGACGAGGCACAAGTACTTACGATGGAATATCTATTGCATGGGCAATTGCTGAATATATTCACGAGCATCCTAAAGCTAAAGCTAAAACCCTATTTGCAACGCATTATCACGAAATGAACGAAATGGAAAAATCGTTTAACCGAATTAAAAATTACAATGTCTCGGTACAGGAAACAAAAGATAAAGTGATATTCTTACGCAAAATTCAACCCGGAGGAAGCGAGCATAGTTTTGGAATACACGTAGCACAAATGGCCGGAATGCCGAAATCTATTGTCTATCGTGCGAAAAAAATACTCGAACAACTTGAAGGTGATGCTAAAGATATTGTTTCAAATAAAGCTAATAATCTAGCTAAACCAATAGGTAATATTGCCAAAAACCGTGAAGGATACCAGTTGAGTTTCTTTCAACTAGACGACCCCGTACTTTCGCAAATTCGTAAAGAAATTGACGGAATAAACATCGATAGCTTAACACCATTAGAAGCTTTGAATAAATTAAACGAAATAAAAAAATTGAGCGGGAGTAAATAAATAATCGGAAATGGGAAGTAAACTAAAGATAGTGCAAATACACTACTTAACTATTATAGATTTTAACCTGAGATAATTGAACGTAATGCATCGTTCTGTTTATTAGTGTTTTATGTCTATTTGTTGGTGAACTTAACTTAAATATATAATAAGAAAGTAATAGGTAATAATTGTTTTATCCCTTATTTTCGTCGCTTTGTTTTAGATTTACTAATTAACTCTACTTTTAAGAAGGGTGGTTTTCTCATAAAAACCGCAATCGCTGAGCCACCAAGACCACCAGCAAACCCACTAGAAATTCCTGGCCAACCAATAGCCTGAATAATAAAATTTATTATAATCAGTAAAATGATTACAAAAGCAATCAACAAAAATATATTTTTCCAATTGTAGATAAGTTTAACTTCCGCATTGCAATAAGCGCAATATCGATTTTCGTAACCTTTGCGTTTAGAGAAGATACGTTTAAGTACATTACCCGTTTTATGACAGTTTGGACATTCCATTCGGCAAAATTAACAACAAAATTTCATTAACAATGAGTTATATAAAATAAAAATTATAAATTTGTGCAATGATTGTATTAATTTAAAACAAAATTTTATGTCAGGACATAGTAAATGGTCAACGATTAAAAGAAAAAAAGGAGCTGCGGATGCAAAACGCTCTAAGATTTTTTCAAAATTGTCAAAAGAAATAACAATTGCTGTAAAAGAAGGAGGTGGTCCTGATCCTGATTATAATCCGAGATTACGAGTTGCAGTACAAAATGCTAAAGGCGTTAATATGCCTAAAGATAATATCGAACGAGCTATAAAAAAAGGAGATCAAGACGGAGCCAACTTTACCGAAACAAGTTTCGAAGGATATGCTGCTCACGGAATTGCTGTCTTTGTCGAATGTCTTACAGATAATAATAACAGAACCGTCTCAAGTATAAGAGCTTCATTTAATAAATACAATGGAACCTTAGGTACAAACGGTTCGCTAAGTTTTTTATTCGACCGCAAAGGAGTCTTTGAATTTGAACTTAACGAAAACATCAGTATGGACGATATAGAACTCGAACTAATTGATGGTGGAGCAGAGGAAATCGAAATTAATGATAATGTAGTAACAGTGTATTCGGCTCTTGAAGATTTTGGTAATTTAAATAAAAAATTTGAAGAATTAAATATCGAAGTATCAAATGCAGAGCTTCAACGTATTCCAAACGACACAAAAGAACTCCCTATTGATCACGCAAAATCGGTATTAAAGCTCATAGATGCCTTAGAAGATGATGATGATGTTCAAAATGTCTTCCATAACTTAGAGATGACAGATGAATTAGCAGCCGAAATGGAATAATTAACATGAATTAAGCCTCTAATATTGAGCATCTTATATAAATTGCGTGTTTTTTTGAAAAATGCTCATAAAAAATTTGGCAGAATAAGAATTATTTCATTTATTTGCAGTCCCAAATTACGGGTTAAGAAAACGGTCCGTTCGTCTAGGGGTTAGGACGCCAGGTTTTCATCCTGGTAACAGGGGTTCGATTCCCCTACGGACTACAAAACAAAGTCTTAACTAATTGAAAACGTGTCTTTTACAAGATGCGTTTTCTTGTTTTAGTCAACCATTGGTCAATATTAACGGTTTTTGTCTTTTTATGTGTCCAATTTGTCCATTTGGATTTTTACTACTTCGATGTAAAGTTTTGACAATGTCCTAAAAAAATGATTGTTGCTTTTTTATTTCAAAATAGTTCAGGTTTTTTTTAGTTGTGAAATTTTTAATCCTTATTTAGGGCGTTCGATTCTTTTTAAAATAAAGACAACTTCCAATGGATATCGAAAAATCAGAGGTTTTTACCATTTCAAAAAAACATTCCTTTTTAGTGCCTCCGATAATTCCGATTACATTTTACTATTAACCCAACACTAATATACCGCTATTTGTAAAATATA
The DNA here is from genome assembly GCA_964397745.1 of uncultured Bacteroidales bacterium. Taxonomy (GTDB): domain Bacteria; phylum Bacteroidota; class Bacteroidia; order Bacteroidales; family ML635J-15; genus Bact-19. The sequence continues at coordinate 10,272 of CAYNKH010000101.1, forward strand.
TTTTGTATCTTT
>CAYNKH010000102.1:0-10133 GCA_964397745.1 uncultured Bacteroidales bacterium
TACCGACCACCGACCTACTGAATACCGACCACTGACCTACTGATTACCGACCACTGACCTACTGATTACCGATTACTGGATCACAGCATCACAGTTTTCTTCAACGGTTAATATCTTTTAATAAAAAATCATTCCTCATAAGCTTTATTTTATTTACTTTGAATTATGGATTTACGCTACCTTGTCATAGAAGGCAATATTGGAGCTGGCAAAACATCGCTTTGTCAAAAAATTGCTAAGCAACGTAATGCAAAGCTAATATTGGAGCAGTTTGCTGATAATCCTTTTTTGCCTAAATTTTATAAAAATCCCGAGCGATATTCGTTTACACTTGAATTATCGTTTCTTGCTGACCGGTACAATCAATTAAAAAAACATCTTGATAATTTTGATTTGTTTAGCGAATTAATAATTGCAGACTATTTCTTTATGAAGTCTCTGATTTTTTCATCTTCAACGCTCCAAGAAGATGAATATAGACTTTACAGACAATTATTTGATATAATTTATGGGTCATTACCAAAACCAGACCTGTATGTATATTTGCACAAATCGGTCGATAATTTGATTGAAAACATCAAAACAAGAGGTAGAGAATATGAACAAAACATCTCATTTGATTATCTAAAAAGTATAGAAAATGGCTATTTTAAATTCTTTAAACAGCAAAAAGACCTAAAAATTTTAGTGGTTGATACAAATTTTCTTGATTTTGTTAATAATGAGGGAGATTATACAGACCTTGTAAATACCATATTTGAAGGAGATTATGTTAAAGGTCTGAACAGAATTGTATTTTAAAATGCAAAAAGTATTAAATAGTATTGTTTTTTATCAAAATCATTGTTATTTTTGCATTATCGTATTATTAAATATGTGTGAAAGGAAAAAAATGTTAAATAATAAAATGAATAAATTATGAAAAAGACCTTAATTTTAGTTCTTGGTATTGCAGCGATTTTCACATTATCGAACTGTAATGGATTGAAAAAAATGATTGAAAATGCTGATGATATTAATTACTCAGTTAATCCTAATGTACTCGAAATGCACGCAGATAAAGTGGCAGTGAGTATTAAAGGTAATTTCCCAGAGAAATATTTTAACAAAAAAGTTACGGCTACAATTACTCCAACTTTGGTTTATGAAGGTGGCGAAAAAGCTCTGACTCCTGTTTATATTCAGGGTGAAAAAATTGACGGAAATGCAAACGTAATTAATTATAAAGCTGGTGGTGCATTCAGTTATACAGAGAAATTTGACTACACTCCAGAAATGAGAAGATCAAGTCTTGAACTTAGAATTACTGCTACTCAAGGTAAAAAAACTCAAGATTTTGACCCCGAAGTTGTTGCTGAAGGTATTATTGCTACTCCAGACTTAGTCAAAATGATTGGTGGCTCAAGTCCAGCAAAAGATAAATTCGTGAAAGATATTCCAGAATCAAAAATGGGATTGGTAAATTATGATAAAAATCGTGCAGAACTAAAACACGCTGAGCGGAAAAGAGACGAAATTACTGAATTAAAAGAGTTTGTTGCGGCTGCAAACGAAGATGAAAGAAAAGAATTTACTGGTGTAGAACTTATTTCTTACGCTTCCCCTGAAGGTCCAATAGAAATCAATACTAAAGTTTCTAACGATCGGTCAAAAACAATCGACAAATTTGTGAAAAACGAATTCAAGAAAATTGACGACTTTAAAAATGACGACTTCTTTAAATATCTAGTAACTGAAGAAGACTGGGACGGTTTCAAAAAAGCTGTTTCTGCATCTGACCTTGCTGATAAAGATTTAATCTTACGAGTTGTTAATATGAATACAGACCCTGTTAAACGCGAAGAAGAAATTCGTAACATGACACAAACTTTCGAAGAACTCGAAAAACTTATCCACCCAATGTTAAGACGTTCAGAAGTCTTTGTAAATATTATGCTTATTGGTAATACAGATGCTGAAATAGATTCATTGTTTAATGCTGATCCTGCAAAACTTTCTGTCGAAGAAATGCTTTATCTAGGAGCAATGTCTGAAGATGTTGACAAAAAATTAGCAGTTTATACTAAAACAACTGAGCTTTATCCAAAAGATTGGAGAGGATTTAATAATTTAGCTTGTGTACAATGCAAAAAAAGCGATTTTGTGGCAGCTAGAACTGCAATTGATAAAGCTAAAAGCTTAGAAGCAAACGCTACAGTGTTTAATGTACTTGGTAATGTTTATCTTGCCGAAGGAAATCTCGAAGAGGCTGAAACAAGTTATCAATCTGCTACGGGTGTTCCTGCTGCAAGTATTGGGCAAGGTGTTATCGCTATTAAAGGCGGCGAGTACGATAAAGCTGCTAACTTCTTTGGAGACGACTGCTCTTTTAATGCCGGTCTTGCAAAACTTCTAAGTGGTGATAATGACGGTGCTGTAAAAGCTACTGACTGTGGATCAGATAAAGATGACGCTCATAATTTCTATCTTAAAGCAATCGCAGGTGCTAGAAAAGGTGATACTGACGTATTATTTAACAACCTTAGAACTGCTTGTACTAAAGATTCTTCTTTAAAAGAATTTGCTGCTAAAGATATGGAATTCTATAAATATTTTGATAATGATACTTTTAAAACTATCATCAAGTAATTGATTTTTCATAATGAATTGAAGCGGCTTGTTGCCGCTTTTTTTTATTTTTATAGATTTTATAAAAACAAAGTAATGCAGACTGTTATTATTGCAGGCCCTCCAGGAAGCGGAAAAGGTACTCAAGCTAAACTAATTGCAAAACATCTAGGTTTTGAACATATTTCTACTGGCGATATTTTACGCCGTGAAATCATCGCCGCAACTGATTTGGGTAAACTTGCACAGGCTAAAATTGATGACGGAAATTTTGTCCCAGATAACGTGGCTTGTGAAATGATAACTAACTTTATTAAAAACAACCAGCATATTAAGGGAATGGTGTTGGACGGATTCCCTAGAACAAAAAATCAATGTTTTGAATTCGATAAACTTATTAAACAGATAAAAATTAAAAACAATGTATGTATCTCTATTGTTGTAGATGAGAATAAGTTAATATCTAGATTGTTGAGTAGAAATGAAAAGCATAATCGACCAGATGATTCGAGTATTGAAATAATAGAACACAGATTACGTTTATATGAGGAGAGAACCAGATCGGTAACAGATTATTATATTAGAAAAGAACAGTGCGAACTTGTTAATGGTAATGGTGATGTGGATGAAGTATTTTATAAAATTAAGACTGTAATAGATAAATATATGGAGAATAAGTAATATGGCAACAACAAATTTTGTAGATTATGTTAAGATTTATTGCCGGTCGGGTAGTGGCGGTGCTGGTTCTTCACACTTTCGTAAGGAGAAATTTATTGAGTTTGGGGGACCTGACGGTGGTAATGGAGGTAGGGGAGGACATATTATTTTGAAAGCGAATCCAAACTTGTGGACATTGTTACATCTTAAATATAAAAGACACGTAATCGCTGAAAATGGACAGGGAGGTAGTGGAGCACTTAAAACTGGAGCAGACGGTAGCGACAGAATTATTGAAGTGCCTTTAGGAACTGTTGTGAAAAATGCTGAGACTGGTGAAATGTTGTGCGAAATTACTGATGAAAATCAAGAAATTATACTTTTTGATGGAGGAAAAGGTGGACTGGGAAATAATGAATTTAAAACTTCCACAAATAGAGCTCCAAGATATTCGCAACCTGGTATCGAAGGGATAGAAGCTAAAGTAATTCTGGAGTTGAAAATTTTGGCGGATGTGGGATTGGTAGGGTTTCCTAATGCTGGAAAATCCACTCTTTTGTCTGTGGTCTCGGCTGCAAAACCCGAAATTGCAAATTATCCATTTACTACTTTAGTTCCTAATCTCGGTATTGTAGATTATCGTGATAGTAAATCTTTCGTTATGGCTGATATTCCTGGTATTATCGAAGGTGCCGCTGAAGGAAGAGGGCTTGGACATCGTTTTTTAAGACATATTGAAAGAAATTCTGTCCTATTGTTAATGATACCAGTAGATACAAAAAATATCAAAAATGAATTCGATATTTTGATGAACGAACTTAATAAATATAATCCAGAACTCCTTGATAAAAAAAGAATCCTTGCTATTACTAAAGCTGACCTTATTGATAACGAACTCGAACAACTCTTAAAACCAGAATTACCAAAAGGAATTGAAATTGTGTTTATTTCATCTCTTATTAATAAAAATATAGATAAACTAAAAGATATTCTGTGGAAAAACCTTAATTGATGATAGGATTTTTTGAAAATATTGACCACCAATTATTACTGCTCTTTAATGGATTACATGTTGATTGGCTTGACTCTGTAATGTTTGCAATATCGTCAAAATGGTTCTGGTTACCAGTTGTTATATTTTTTATTTATATTATAATTAAAAAACATAAAAAGCAATTTTGGATTCCACTTTTAGCAGTTATTATTTGTTTTGCAGTTACCGATCAAGTGTCTCACTTGACAAAAGAAAACTATAAACGATATAGACCCTCCCATAATTTAGAACTTGCAGAAAAAGTACACGTGGTTAATAATTATAGAGGAGGACAATATGGCTTCTTTTCTGGACATGCTACAAGTAGTTTTGGCTTGGCATTAATTACTCTGTTGTTTGTAAAACGTAAACTCTATACCTATTTAATAATAGCTTGGGCAGTTTTAGTATCTTACTCTCGAATATATCTCGGAGTTCATTTCCCTTCCGATGTTTTTGTTGGTGCCATAGTGGGATCATGTGTCGCCTTTTTTATCTGGATAACAATGAACACTATTCCTTATTTTCGGAAAAATATTAGTTAAAATTTTCGATTAACAGCCGAGTTTTACAATTTAAATACGTATATTTGAGTATTGCTAAAATAAATACCCATTAACAATACCGTAGATTAAAATTATTATTTATTAAAACCAAGGCTATGAAAACACAAGTTTATTTATTCGGATGTATTTTTTGTTTTTTTGTTTTGTTCTCATGTTCAAACTCTAAAACACCTAAAGAAGTTGATATTCCAGAGACTTTTTCTCCTGAAACCGATTGGCAAAAAGTAAATATTAAAGGTGAAGTTAAATCTATAGACGAGTATAGATATTACTACAATTATGATGAAGACTCAACAATGGGAAAAGGCAATATGGAAAGCCGTCAAGTAACTAAATACAATGATAAAGGTTTTGTTATTAACGATGCTTATTATGGTTCTGAAAATTATCTTGTCTCCGAAACCAAACAGTTTTATAATGAAAACGGATTGAGAGATACAAGTTTTTCATGCAGTGGTTTAGGCGAACTCAAAGCAAATATTGTTTCCTTTTATGATAGAACTGGTTTATTAATTAAAATTGAGCATTATGCTGTAGATGATAGCTTAATTTACATTGAGGAAATAGAATATAATGATAATAGAAAACCTATAAAAATAGAGTCATTTGTTGGCAGTGATAAAAATGCTTCGGTTGTTTCGGAAATTCAATATAATGATAAAAATCAAAAAGTGCAGAGTTCCTATCATGATATACCACAAGATATTTATACGATAGCTAAGTACGAATATGATGCTGATGGAATGTTAATAAAGCGATTATATCTTGATGAAGATGAAAATCTGCAAGATACTTATGAATTTGAATATACCTTTGATAATACAGGGAATTGGATAACACGCAAAGAAATTCGTAACGGTAAAATAGCATTTATTGTGGAACGTGAAATCGAATATTTTGAGTAAATACTTAACTATTCTGTATTGTTTCTGATAATCAAAATAAACCTAGCATTTATTAAATTTTGCATTCTGTAAAAAAGTATTATTTTTGTAAGTCTTAAAATGAGTTATTAGCTCAGTTGGTTTAGAGCACTAGCTTGACAGGCTAGGGGTCGCTGGTTCGAATCCAGCATAGCTCACAAAAATAAAAGCTTGGTATTAAAGCGTTTAAGTTATGTAAACCTTTAGTGTCAAGCTTTTTCATTAGCCTGTTAAATTGTTTTTATGTTCGTGTTCGTTCCTTTATGTTCTTTTATATTCCTTTATAAGTTTGCATTTTGTTTTTAAATTTGCAGTTCGTATATTTACAAAAACATTTTGAAAATGCAATATAATTAAATGTTAAGATTATTTATTTTTTTTAATGACCAATAATACTATGTTTATATGAGATTTTTTTTTTAACTAGTTTATTTGTTGTAGTTGGATTTTCGTTATTTTCACAGAACGATTTTGGCTTATACGGGAATGTCGGAAGTTCAATAACGCATGGACAACAATACCGGACAACAAGCAATCAGACAAGACCAACTGGTCCGTATCTGAATTTGGGCATGTTTTATCAACATACGATAAATGATTACTTTTCACTTGGTTTTAAGGCTTCTTTGAGCGGAGATTTTTTGTTTAGCGAACATAAATATACTTTAATGAGTAATGAAATCAATACTTTTTTTTCTAATATTAATTATTTGAATTTCAACATTCCGCTCTATTTACAGTTCACTGTCAAGAAAATTAGTATTGATTTAGGTGTGCAACCTGCATTGTTCCTATTTACTTATAGCAAATTTAAATTTGAAATAGATGGTGAAGTACACAATGTTAAGAAAAGTATTTTCTTTCATAACCCTTATGATCTTTTTGATATCGGAATATATTCTGCTATTTCTTATAAGTACAGTAAAACATGGAACTTTGAAATTTCTTATCATAATGGATTACTGAGTGGTATCAGCGATTTATCAGCATATAATTATTATGTTGCGTCATATAGTGTTGGAATAAAATACTTTTTTGGGCAGAACATTTATGAATAATGAAAAACTCACTGATTATAGATACCTTACTTTTCTAATGGTCAGAAAAATTTCCATAGCCAAACCGTTACTACCATACCAAGTACGTCTCCGTAATTAATTGAGTTAAAAAAAATGATTAATAATTTTGTTTCACATCAAACAATTTGCTAATTTTGTCAAGAAATTATTAGCAAGATTATTTGTTCAATTATGAAAGAAACATTTGGAGAATTTATAAAAAAAATGAGAGTTGAAAAGGGACTGACTTTAACTCAACTTGGAGCAAAACTAGGAATAGATAGTGGTGCTTTAAGTAAAATTGAAAATGGAAAAAGAAAATTAGATGAAAAGGTACTACCAAAGCTTGCTAAAACATTCAAGTTGAATTTAAACGAATTGAAAGATGAGTTTATTAGTGAACAAATTGCTTATAGTATTTATGAAAATAATTGCTCGGATAAAGTGTTAACACTTGCAGAAGAAAAAGTTAAGTACATTAAGCAAAAGAATGTAAAACAAGGAAATTTAGAGTTTAATAAATAGAATGCTGAAAAAGAAAACAATAATAGATTTATTTAGTGGTTGTGGAGGATTATCACAAGGGTTCATTGACGCAGGCTATGATATTGCTCTTGGAATTGATAATTGGGAAGATGCAATAACAACTTTTAAAAAAAATCATAAAAACTCTATTGGTATTGTTGCCGATTTATTTAAAACAGCACCTGCGGTTATAAAAGAACAAACAAAAATTTCTGATGTAGATGTTATCGTTGGAGGGCCACCTTGTCAAGGCTTTTCAATTGCAGGTAAACGATTTATTGATGATGAAAGAAACAAACTTTATAAATCCTTTGTTGATTTTGTTGACTTTTACAAACCTAAAGCATTTCTTCTAGAAAATGTTCCAAATATTATTTCAATGGGAAAAGGAGTTTTTAAGGATAGTATTCTTGAAGACTTTGAAAATATTGGATATACAGTTAATTATAAAGTTTTAATGGCTTCTGATTTTGGAGTCCTCAAAATAGAAAAAGAGCTTTTTTTATAGGAATAAAAAATGGAGAGAAATTTGAATTCCCCCAACCTTTAAAAGAGCGAAAAATAACATCAGAAGAAGCAATTTCTGATTTACCTGATTTATCAATAGATGATAATTCAAAATACCCATTACCTTATACATCTGAGTATCAAAGGATAATCAGAAATGGTGCAAAAAGACTTTTCAACCATCAATTAACTAATCATAAGGAAAAAACAGTTGAGATAATTTCAATGGTTCCAGATGGAGGGAATTATAAAAACTTACCTGAACATTTAAAGGATACCCGAAAAGTTAATATTGCTTGGACTAGGTTAAATAGCAAAAAACCAAGTTTCACTATTGATACAGGGCATCGTCATCATTTTCACTATAAGTTTAATAGAGTTCCAACTGTTAGAGAAAGTGCAAGAATACAATCTTTTCCTGACGATTTTATTTTTCTTGGTAGTAAAACAAGCCAATATAAACAGGTTGGAAATGCTGTACCTCCATTATTAGCCAAATATTTAGCAACTGAATTAAAAAAGTTTTTAGATGTATAAAATACCAGCAGAATATTATCATAGACTTCATCAAGTTCGACCTCGTTTTAAAAATGACATAGAGAATGTTCTATTATACGTTGCCAGCGAGATATCCAAACTTGGAAGTCAAAAAATAGATGTTTTTAACAAAAACTTATTTAATGCCATTCGGCTATATACTGGTAATGCAACAAAAAAAGACAAAACAATTGACAATTGGAGAACTGAAATATCTGCATTGTTTGGATTTATTGAAGAAGACAATATTAACAAAACAGCAGAGACAGGCGTAATTGCTCAAAAACTTGCTGATGAGCAGGATTTAGTGCAGTTTTTTAAATATTTTCTTTTCTATTTTCAATACCCTGGTGGACATATAAAGTCTCATAAATTGAAGGAAGTTATTAATGATGGAATTAGATTTAAACCAACTCAATATTTCTTGAAAGTATTGAGTATTGGGGAGAAATATACAAAGAACCGATTTTATATAAACAAAGCAGAAGCAACACACTTTATTTATAATGATTTAAGAGTTACAAGAGATAGTTGTGACCCAATTGAAGTGGTTGAGCGAATATTGCAAGCAAGAGAAAACAGTGAGGAGTTCGTCTGGCAAGGTGATGTTATCAGGTACGCAGGTGATATTCTAGATTATATGGTTATTGGCGACTTGTTAGTTAATCACGCAAACAAATATTATATAAATTGGAGTGATAGAGAAACTATTACAGCATTTTTAGAGAGTGATTTATGGTTCTCTGCTTATGAACATCTATATGGAACTGATTTTAATGTAAGTATTTTAAAACCTATTGAAGATGATTGGTTTAAATTTGTAAATAAAGATTTGGGCAAAAATTTGTTTAAAACAGATGTACTTAAATATTTAGGAATTGAAGAAAACACTTATGCTAAATTGATAGAGACAGCAATTAAAGATTTAGAAGAAGAATTTAACCCTGATAATGTTAAAAACACAAAAGAAATTGGTGATTTTGGAGAAAACTTAATTGTTGGACACGAGAGTATGAGAATTAAATTAGGAGGCAGAGAAGACTTAATTCATTTAATTAAGAAAATTCCAACTTCATTTGCTGTTGGTTATGACATTCAAAGCGTTGAGCTTGATAGAAAGAAAAGGTACATTGAAGTAAAATCAACAATTAGTAATAAAACTCTTAATTTTAACAACTTTCATTTAACACCTAACGAATGGGATACAGCAGATACTTTGAGAGATGCTTATTTTGTTTATCGCTTAATGATTAGTAAGTACGAACGAAAACTATTTATTCTTAAAGACCCAGTTGGTAAATATAAGAATGAACAAATAAAGATGACACCAAGAAATGGTGCAGATATAATCTTTTCGGAAAAATCAGGAGAATGGAACGAACTATTAATATGGAATCAATAAAAGTAGCATCACTTTTTTGTGGATGCGGTGGTATGGATTTAGGTTTACTAGGAGATTTTTCTTTCCAAGGAAAACATTATTCAAAAAAGCCATTTGAGATAGCTTATGCAGTTGATAATGATTATTATTGTGCCAGAATATACAATGATAATTTCGATCATAAATGTTTAGTAAAAGACGTAAGAGATATCTCAAAAAGAGAATTACCTAATCACGATTTATTAATTGGAGGTTTCCCTTGTCAGTCATTTTCAATTAGTGCTCAAAATCCACCACGATTAGGCTTTAAGGATGAAAAAGGAAAATTGTTTTTTG
>CAYNKH010000103.1:0-10025 GCA_964397745.1 uncultured Bacteroidales bacterium
AATAAACATGATTATTAATTAAAATCATTTATGAGAAATGTAATTAAAAAAATAATATTTGCCAGTACATTTGTTTTGATGTCATCTTTCTTGATGTCGCAATCTACTTTACAGTTAAAGTTGTCTGTACTTGGCATGCACCCTTTTACCGAAACTAATAACCATTTATTTGAAAATAGAATAGATGCAAATGGTATTTTTATTACTGAGCCAGGTTTAATATTCTCATTTGAAAATTTTTTACGTAGCGACACATTTGCTTGGCGTGGTATGTTCGGTTTTTTTTCAGATGCAGCATCAAAACCTGCAATATTTCTTCACCTTGGAGTGAAACAGAGGATAGTTCAAATATGGCGAAACTCATTTAGTGTTTGTGCTGGTGCAAATCTATATGGACGAGATTTGTGGAGTACAATTCCTGGATATGTTACTGATAATTCGTGGAGTGCAAATGGTGATTGGGAATATAAACTGGGCTTTATGGTGGAGCTTGAATATGCTTTGTTTTTAAATGATAATAATGATATTACCCTGTCTGTAATTTATGGTCATCAGCCAAACACTTTTACATTTTCTGTGGGTTATAAATATTGGCTGTCTTCAATTATTAAAAATCCTAAAAGATGTGGCTCTTGTCCTTTTGAAAAGACAAGTAAACATTGGACACCTTAATAGATAATTCCATAAAAAAATCGAGCTTATCTAAATATATCAATTTAATAAGCCCGACTTTTATGTTTTGTTAGATATTTCTTTTCTATATATCTAATATAGTAACCCAGTTAAAAGTGTCTTCTATATCGCCGTATTGTATTGCTACTAAAGTTTCGTATAGTTTAGTTGAAACTGGTCCAGCTTTGCCGTCTTTACAGTAAGAGTGCGTTTCACCTGTATCAAGGTCTTTGATTTCGCCTATTGGTGAAATAACCGCTGCGGTACCACAAGCACCAACTTCTTCAAATGAGCTTAACTCGTCAAATGCAACAGGGCGTCTTTCGGTTTTGTAGCCAAGAGATTCGGCGAGTTCTATAAGGCTTTTGTTTGTGATTGATGGTAAAATTGATGGCGATTCTGGTGTAATATAAGTCTTGTCTTTGATGGCAAAGAAGTTTGCAGCACCTATCTCATCAATATATTTTTTCTCTTTTGCATCTAAATACATTGGAGCTCCGTATCCAGCAGCTTGAGCTCTGGCACCACCAGCTAAACTTGCAGCATAATTACCGCCTACTTTTAGAGTTCCTGTTCCTAATGGTGCTGCACGGTCAGAATCTCTAACGACAGCTATTTTTACAGGATTGAAACCTTCTTTAAAGTAAGGTCCAACTGGAGTAACAAATATGATAAAAGTATATTCATCTGCTGGTTGAACGCCTACTCTGGCTCCAGAACCAAATAATAATGGTCTGATGTACAAACTTGCACCTGTACCATGAGGCGGTACAAAATCTTTGTTGAGTTCTACAACTTTTTTTACCATATTAAAAAACAAGTCTGTATCAACAGGTGCCATAAAAATGCCTTTCGCTGAGCGTTGTAAACGTTGAGCGTTTTCGTCCCATCTAAACAATCTGATTTTATTGTCTTTACCACGATAGGCTTTCATACCTTCAAAAGCTTCCTGACCATAGTGCAATGCAGTAGCTGCCACATGAATATTAATATGTTCCGAATCACTAACCTCGATTTCTCCCCATTTGCCATCTTTAAATGTACAGCGTACATTGTAATGTGTCTTTACATAAGCAAAAGGAAGTTTTGACCAATTTAAATCTTGCATAGTTGTATTTTTTAATGTTGCCCAAAATTAATAAAATACAATGTGATTTACAACTAAAAAACTATGTTATGGAATAGGAAAACACTAAAAATGTAATTACCAGTTTGTTATATCTAAAATTCTTTTGCTGATGTGTGTATTGTCAATGTTACCAGAGAATTTTTCAGAACCACTACCAATCGAATATATTGGAACAGACGTTGCAGTATGAGACCACGTGGTAAATCCTACCGAGGCTCTGTTTTGTAAAATTTTTATAAATGTAGTTGTTAAGGGATTATAATTGTCATACAAATTCGTTAGTTGGATAGTGTTTAAGTCTGTTTTATTTAAAAAATAATAGTCGTAGGCATTCTGAACTTGCTCCATTTCGTATTCTGTCAGATTTAAATCATCAATAAATAAATGTGCATTAGCAAGGTTAATAACTTCACTAAGTTTGTAGGTTGAATTCGATTTTTTATAATTTTTTATGATTGTGCTGAACTGATACGAAGACATTTTTTGATTTGCCAGTATTGCAAAATCTGATTTATAACCATTTTGACCTAAACCAAGGCTAATTCCTCCTGTTTCGTGGTCTGATGTAACAATTATTAGTGTTTCGTCTGGATGTCCTAAATAGAAATTATAAGCTTCTAATATTGCCTTATCGAAAGCTATAACTTCGTTTATAATTGTTGCAGCATCGTTTTCGTGAGCAGCCCAATCAATTTTACCACCTTCGACCATAATAAAAAAACCATTTTCATTATCTAAAAAATTAATTCCAGCATTTACAATTTGCGACAGTGAGTATCCGTCATGTTCTGTTCTGTCAATTTCATAAGGCATTTCTGCATCAGACCAGAGAACTGGATTCTCGAACAAAACTTTATCATTTGATTTTTTGAATTTAGGGATTTCTGTAATGTCTTTTATGTAATTATAACCAGCATCTATGCAAATGTCATAAAGGTTTTCTTTATCATTATTTCTGTCGTTAGGGTATTTTAATCCGCCTCCTGCAAAAAACTCAAATCCACTTTCTGGTAACTGCAGTCCAATATCGTAATAATTTGAACGAGATTTATTAATAGCATAAAAAGCTGCTGGTGTTGCATGATTTATGCTTACAGTTGTTATAATTCCAACTTTACAACCATTGTTGTGTGCTATTTTTGCAATAGATGTTGGAGTTGTTTCTCCTTTATCTATATCATCATAAAATGAAATTTCTCCTGTATTGGCTTTTTCTCCACATGCAATTGCCGATCCTGCTGCGCCAGAATCTGTAATTAAACGATTTTTACTATATGTGGAGCAAGTTCCTGATATCGGAAATTTAGTCATAGTTAAATCTTGATACCCAATTTCGCCATTTATTGATTGCAAGTAGGCTTGGGCTATATTTACATGATTTAAGCCCATACCATCACCGATAAAAAGAAAAATGTATTTTGGTTTATTTTCAATTTGTTTGGCTTTATTAGAACAGCTGTTAAATGTAAGTAATACCGCTAAAAGAATAATCCCAAGTGTGATAATTGTAAATTTATGTGATTTCATTTGATATTTATAATTTAATTTGCAATTTTATAAAAAACATTCGTAAAATTAGTTTATCTGTAGTATTTTTGAGCATAATTTAATAATAATTTATCAATATGAGCAACAGTTTAGTGATTTATAATTCGTTGAGCAGAAAAAAAGAAGAGTTTAAACCTATTAATCCTCCTTTTGTGGGGCTTTATGTTTGTGGTCCTACCGTTTATGGAGATGCACATTTAGGACATGCTCGTCCAGCAATTACATTTGATCTGTTGTTTAGATATTTTAAACATTTGGATTTTAAGGTGCGTTATGTTCGTAATATCACAGATGTTGGGCATTTGGAAAATGATGCTGATTCGGGTGAGGATAAAATTGGCAAAAAAGCTCGGTTAGAACAATTAGAACCAATGGAGATTGTTCAGTTTTATACTGACCGTTATCATCGCGAAATGGATAAATTAAATGTTCAAAAACCAAGCATAGAACCACGAGCTTCGGGACATATTATCGAACAAATAGAACTGACAAAAATAATCTTAGATAAAGGTTATGCATACATTAACAACGGATCTGTCTATTTTGATGTCGAAAAATATAATGAAAAGTATAATTACGGAAGGTTGTCGGGTCGTGTAATTGAAGATCTTTATAGTAACACACGTGATCTTGATGGTCAGTCGGAAAAGAAAAATAGTTTCGATTTTGCATTATGGAAAAAAGCTAGTCCCGAGCATATTATGCGTTGGCCTTCTCCGTGGAGCGATGGCTTTCCTGGTTGGCATGCTGAATGTTCTGCAATGGGACATAAATATCTGGGAGATGAGTTTGATATACATGGGGGTGGAATGGATTTGCTTTTCCCACATCACGAATGCGAAATAGCTCAAAATACTATTGCAATTGGCGAAAATACCGTTAAATATTGGGTGCATAATAATATGATAACAATTAACGGGCAAAAAATGGGAAAATCTCTTGGTAATTTTATTACTCTCGAAGATTTATTTAACGGGACAAACAAAGTTCTTGAAAAGAATTACAGCCCTATGACAATCAGATTTTTTATTTTGCAAGCTCATTATCGCAGCACTCTCGATTTCTCTAATGAGGCTTTACAGGCTGCCGAAAAAGGTCTTACAAGGTTAATGAAAGCTATTGATACGCTTGATAAAATTAAACCGTCAACTAAAGGAAACTTTATTGCAGCAGGTTTTAAGCAGAAATGTTATGATGCAATGAACGATGATCTTAATTCACCAATACTTATTGCTCATCTTTTTGATGCACTTAGAGTCATTAATAATATAGAAGCTAGTAACGAAACAATTGATGAGGAAAATTTAGAATCCTTAAAAGAAACTATGAATCTTTTTATGTTTGATATACTTGGATTGAAACAAGAGGAGCAAGGTGTTAGTGCAAATGATGAGATTTTAAGCGGGGTCGTTGATTTAGTTCTAAATTTACGTTTGCAGGCAAAAACTAATAAAGATTATGCTACTTCAGATCTTATTAGAGATGAATTAACAAAAATTGGAGTTACTGTTAAGGATAAAAAAGACGGGTTTGACTGGGAAATATAATTAATCTGAGGATTTGACAAACTGCATTTTGTGTTTGTCAAATTGAATCAGACACTTGACACTAATTAGTTTTCTTGAAGATATTATTAAAATTATAACGTGGATTATTAGAGTCTAATCGCAAAATTAGCGTTAAATTTGCGATTGGGTTCTATATTTTTATTACATGATAAATGCTTCAAAATTATTTGGATTTACAACATGAAATTCATTATTCGGGTATGTCTGGTCAAATGTGTTTGATAAAAATAGTTTACGATTTTTATTCCTTTTTATTTCATAAGCAGAAAGTTTCCCATCTGAATCTTCAATATAATCAATTTCCTGTTGATCATGTGTTCTTCAAAAGTAGTTTTTTGTCCAAATATTATTATAGTGATTGTGTTTTATTCGTTCGGCAACAAAAAAAATCTCCCATAAAGCTCCAGTATCGTGTCTTAGGGTTACTGGGATAAAATTAGCAATAAGTGAATTTCTTCCACCATTATCGTAAAAATGTATTTTACTACTTTTTTTTATTCTTTACGCAAATTTCTACTAAATGATCGGAGCCTGAATATCACGAATGGTTTTTCTAACAATTGGATATGCTTTTCAATAGTTTTATTATCAAGCCCAATTGTTTTCGCTAACTCATTATAGGAAACTTTACAACAAACTTGCAAAGCAAGCGACTGTTGTAGTTTGATAAGTTTTTTTGGTTTTTTAATATTTTGCCACATCAAAATGTCTATGTAAAGATAACTATCTGTTAGTTGTTTATCATTTAGATGATCTGTAATTAATTTAAGTTTCAAACCAACATCATCTATTCGTTGTGCTTCATCTACAATTATAGTTTTGTAAGCTGCGAACAAAACTCTAAGATTTGTAGATGTTGCGTTATTAAAGAGTTCACGAACATCCAGTTCGTCAGCGTCTAACCATAATATATCAAAAAAATGGCAAAATATTCTTCTATAAAAAGGAATTTGCGTTTAAAGTATATTATAAAGTGTCTGGTTTATTTTATAGCAAATTGCATATTTTTGCATTTTTTTTGCATTTTTATATAGTATTGTGTATATTTGTTTATTATAACCAAAAATCTTAGTATCATGAAAAATCTTTTTTTATTGGTCATTTTGCTAACTTTTGTTTTAAACCTTTTCTCGCAAGAGAATTGTAGTAATGCTATTGAAATGCAATTTGAAGAATATTCAACTTGTGGGCAAATAGCAATAATCAACACTGACTTATCAGGTGCTGTACCATCAACAGATTTGCCTTTTCCTACATGTGGAAATTTTGATGATACTACAAATGATTTGTGGTATCATATTACTGTTCCAGATGGTGTTAACGAATTGGCATTTCATGTTTTTAATGCTCCTGTAATTTGGTCTCCAGAATTATTAAATCATAAACCAGGCTTAGCATTATATTCAGGATTGCCAGAAAATTTGAGTTTGTTAGATTGTTTTTATAATGAGGGAGAGTCATTAATGAATGGCGAAATTAGATTTGCAATTGTTGATGGATTAACACCAGGTGAAACTATATACTTGCGAGTTTGGGATATGGACAATAATGCTTTTTCGTTTTTTATTGCAGCATCTGTTCGTACAGAAATGCCAGAACACAGTTGCGAAACACCTGCCTTGCTTAGTGATGGGGGATGTAATATTTTAGCTCCCAAAGGAACAATTGATGCTCCAGAGCAATGCGGTTGGAATGTATCAGATAATACAATTTATTATTGTTTTGTAGTTAATTCCTTTGACCCACAACCAGTATTAATTGATGCGACTTATGTATTTTGTTTCGAAAATGGAGGAGAACCTATAGTTCTAAGTGAAACCGAGTTACAAATGGCATTATATAAATGGAATGGTAAAGATTGTTCTTGGATTGGCGGTAGTCCAATTAATGGAAATGATTCTACATATATTACATGTAAAAATGGAACAGGTAGTATTTCGATTGAGGAAAATCTTAATCCTGGCTTGTATATGTTAGCTTTAGACGGTTATAGTGATCTTTCTGGGACTTCTTTATGTACTTTTGAAATAAATACTAATGTTTCGCAACTACTGGTTTGCCCTTCGGATACAAGTGTTTGTATTACAAGTACTCCGCTTTTTCTTGACACTCAACCAGAAGGTGGTGAATATAGTAATCCATTGATTGTTAATAATTTTTTTGATCCTGTAACATGTGGACTTGGAATGCATGACATCATTTATTCTTTAGGACCATACTCATGTGAATTTTCAATATTTGTTGGTAATCCAGTAAATATTCCTAATCCTGGAATATGTCTTGTAACAGTAAATGAAAACAATAAAAATAAAATTATGTGGGAGAAGCCTGTTACGGATTCAATAGAAAGATTTGTAATATATAAAGACAATGGCAGCGATTATCTTCCTATAGGATTTGTAAATTATGAAGATGAGAGTACTTTTATTGATGATAATTCAGAACCTCAAACTCAATCTGCGAGATACAAAATTTCATATTTAAGTATATACAGTTGCGAATCTGAACTTAGCGACTTCCATCAAACAGTTTTGCTTAATATGACAGAAGAAACCGACTCATGGTATTTATCTTGGACACCATATATTGGAGTTGGTAATTTTACAATAAACATTTTAAGAGGAACAACTCCTGATATGCTTGAACTTATTGAAAGTTATGGGAGCGATGTAACTGAATATACTGATAATAATCCACCTGTTGGTTATGTTTATTATCAGATAGAAGTTGTATTGTCAGCTCCTTGTGATGTTGGGAAATCTACATCAAAACTGTATTCAAATATTGCAACAAACGACCCCGACTATTATATTTTGGTCGGAACAAATGATATACAAAAGAAATTAGCACATAATCTCTTTCCTAACCCAACATCTCAAACGTTTTCTATAAGTTCTGATGATTTTCCTGTAAAAGTTCAAATATATGACGCATACGGAAGAATTGTTAAATCAATAAATAATTATAGTGGCGAACAAATTGATGTTTCTGATATTTGTAAAGGAATTTACTTTGTGAAATTAGTAAATAAAAACAAAACATTTGTTGATAAGTTGATTGTTGAGTAATAGAAGATAGGAGTATTCAGCAGGTATTGTCTAAAATCGAGAATCAAGAACGGTAATTTCTGCTTCGCTCAATCAAGATTCATATTTCTTTTTATTCTTTTTTAAACAACGAGTCAACAAATTCTCTGCGGTTAAATACTTGAAGGTCTTCTATACCTTCACCGATTCCTATATATTTAACAGGGATTTTAAATTGGTCGGAGACTCCAATCACAACACCTCCTTTAGCGGTTCCATCGAGTTTTGTAACTGTTAGGGAAGTAACATCTGTAGCTTTTGTAAATTGTTTTGCTTGTTCATAGGCATTTTGTCCAGTAGAGCCATCGATAATGAGCATTACTTCGTGCGGAGCGGTTTCGATGAGTTTTTGCATTACTCGTTTAATTTTTGTCAGCTCATTCATAAGGTTTACTTTATTGTGTAACCTCCCTGCTGTATCAATAATAACGACATCAGCCTCAGCTTTTATTGCCGCTTGCACAGTATCAAAAGCCACTGATGCGGGGTCAGACCCCATATTTTGGCGTACCATCTGAACACCTACTCTGTCTGCCCAAATTTGTAGTTGGTCAATTGCTGCGGCTCTAAAAGTGTCGGCAGCTCCAATAATAACTTTTTTCCCAGCATCTTTGTATTTATTTGCAAGTTTGCCAATTGTAGTGGTTTTTCCAACTCCATTTACGCCCACAACCATAATAACATAAGGCTTGTGTTTTGCTAAAATTTCGCCTTCGTCATATTTTTCTGTGATGTTTTCTTCAAGAAGCGAGGCAATTGTATCACGTAATAGTTCGTTAAGCTCGTCTGTACCAACGTATTTATTGCTTTTAACTCTTTCTTCGATTCTGTCGATAATTCGGATAGTTGTTTCTACACCCACATCTGAAGCTATTAACACTTCTTCAAGTTCATCCAGTACTTCAGAGTCAACTTTTGACTTTGCAAAAACTATTCTATTTAATTTGTCAAAAACATTGGTGCGGGTTTTTTCAAGACCTTTATCCAGTTTTTCCTTCTTATCTTTTCCAAATAGACCAAAAAGAGCCATAATGCATTTTTTTTACAAAGATATTCTAAAAACTAAATAAAACAAAAGCACCTCACAACTAATGCAAGGTGCTTACAAATATTTTTAAACAGAGTTTATTTCTTAGCGAAAAACTCTTTTGTTAATTCTTTATCAACGATAGTTTCTTTAAATTGATAAGCACCAGTTTCGGGAGACTTAATCATTTTAATACATTTGACAACGCTACGGCCGCCTTCTTTCTTAAGTGTTGCAACTACTTTCTTTGCCATGATTCAAATTATTTAATTTCTTTGTGTACTGTAACTTTTTTTAATACAGAATTATATTTTTTTAATTCCATCCTGTCAGGTGTATTTTTTCTATTTTTCATAGTAATATACCTTGATGTTCCTGGCATCCCAGACTCTTTGTGTTCGGTGCATTCTAAAATTACCTGAACGCGGTTTCCTTTACTTTTCTTAGCCATTTTATTGCCTCCTGATCTTAATTAGTGTAACCTTTTTCTTTTGCTTCTTTTAAAGCCAAGCTTAAACCTTTTTTTGCGATGGTTTTAATACCTGCGGCTGACACTTTTAGTGTTACCCATTCTTTTGTATCTTCATCAAAGAAACGTTTTGTATGCAAGTTTACATCAAATGTTCTTTTTGTTCTGCGTTTTGAGTGAGATACGTTATTCCCAACCATCGCTGTCTTTCCTGTAATTTGACAAATTTTTGCCATAACTCTAGTATCTTTAAATTTTAGGACTGCAAAAGTCGTGAATTTTATCTTAATTCCAAAACTTTTTGAGCTTTTTTTTAACTATTTTAAATTATATTATGTTGATAACCTGCTAATTGTCTGTGTGTCAGTGTGTTGATGCTTCGGTTTATAGTGTAGGTTTCTCATCACACGAAAGTTTCATAATGTTATTGTGTTTTTGGAGAATAAACTTGTTAATCGGGGGGGGGATTCTGTGATTCTGTGATCCAGTGATTCTGTGATCCAGTGATTCTGTGATCCAGTGATTC
>CAYNKH010000104.1:0-9897 GCA_964397745.1 uncultured Bacteroidales bacterium
AAAAATGACAAAAGCGGACATAGTAAATGAGATATCTCGAAGTACTGGAATTGAAAAACTGGTAGTACAGAAAACTGTTGAAACCTTTATGGATGTTATAAAAAACTCTTTGATTGAAGGTGAAAATGTATATTTGCGAGGATTTGGCAGTTTTATTGTTAAATCAAGAGCAGAAAAAACAGCTAGAAACATTTCAAAAAATACCACTATTACTATTCCTGCACATAAAGTGCCTGCTTTTAAACCTTCAAAAGCGTTTACAATAGAAGTTAAAGATAATCATTAAATTTTACAGTTATGCCAAGCGGAAAGAAACGAAAAAGACATAAGATGTCAACTCACAAAAGAAAAAAACGTCTTCGTAAAAACAGACATAAGAAAAGAAAATAATTTTTTTTCTTTATTAAGTGTTATAATAATCAAACCTGCGAGAAATCTAGTTTTTTCGGGGGTTTGATTTAATTTTATAAAAACGAAGGATATAGTGAGCCGGCAAAACGAAGAAACTCAAAGCGAATTATATATTGATGTTCGCAGCTCAGAAATCAATATAGCCTTGTTACACAACAAAAAGCTGGTTGAATTAAATAAAGAGCGTAGTAATATTGAATTTTCTGTAGGAGACATTTATTTAGGTAAGGTTAAAAGACTTATGCCTGGATTAAATGCTGCTTTTGTAGATGTTGGCTATAAGAAAGATGCTTTCCTTCACTACCTTGATCTGGGTGCTAGGTTTCAGACACAAAACAAATTTCTGCATATAGGAATATCAAAAAAACAAAAGAACATTAAATTTAGCAAGATTAAGCCAGAGGCTGATATTGATAAAAATGGAAAAATTACTGATGTTCTTACTGTTGGTCAGTATGTATTAGTTCAAATAGCAAAAGAACCTATTTCATCAAAAGGTCCTCGTTTATCATGCGAGCTTTCAATTGCAGGTCGTAATCTTGTGTTAATGCCTTTTGGAGCAAAAATATCGATAAGTCAAAAAATAAAATCTATAGAAGAACGAAAAAGATTAAAAAAACTTATTGAAAGTATTACACCTCCTAACTACGGAGTGATAGTTCGAACTGTCGCAGAGACTAAAATGGTAGCTGACCTCGATAAAGAATTAAATCTACTTGTCGAGAAATGGGAGACTCTCTATAGTGAGCTTAGTAGTGCTAAACCGCCAAGATTAATGATTGGTGAGATTAACAGAACAACAGCTATCTTAAGAGACATACTGAACTCTAGTTTTAATCAAATATACGTTAACGACAAACCAACTTATGAAGGTATAAAAGACTTTATAACCGAAATTGCTCCCGAAAAAAGTAAAATTGTTAAGCTGTATAATTCGACAGAACCTATCTTCGATTATTTTGATATCGAAAAGCAGATAAAAACGGCATTTGGTAAAACGGTTCCAATGCGAAATGGTGCATACCTAATTATTGAACACACAGAGGCTGCTCACGTAATTGATGTAAATTCTGGTAACAGAAGTAATTCCGAGCAAGACCAAGAAGAAAATGCAACAGAGGTTAATTTAATTGCTGCCGAAGAAATTGCTAGACAGTTGCGTTTGCGAGATATGGGAGGAATAATTGTTGTAGATTTTATTGATATCCACAACGAAAAAAACAAACGTAAAATCTTTGACAAACTCAAGGATTCGATGGAAGGCGATAGAGCCAAATTTCACATTATCCCGTTAAGCAAATTTTGTGTAATGGAGATAACGCGTCAAAGAGTTAGACCCGAAATGGAAATTAAAACATCAGAAAAATGCCCGTGTTGTAGTGGCAGTGGAAAAATAGAGGCTAGCATTTCTCTTACAGATGAAATAGAAAACAGCTTAAAATTTATTATAAAGAAACATAAATCTAAAGAAGTAATTATCAAAGTACACCCTTTTGTACACGCATATTTGACAAAGGGACTAATAAAACCAATACGAAAAACCTGGCAAAAATCGTTCAATTGCAAAATTAAGATAAGTCCGATGATGGCATATTCATACATGGAGTATCATTTTTTTAATGCAGCAGATGAAGAATTGTTTTATTAATTTAACTTAAATTATTTAGTATGAAATTTAAACAAAAATTATTGATGTTTACAGGGATACTTGCGTTTATCCTATTGTTAAATCCAGTTTTTGCTCAAGTTGACGAACCTGTACAATGGAGTTTTTCGACCGAGCAACTTGATGATGACCATGTTAATCTTATTATCAAAGCCCAAATTGAAGATCAATGGCATCTTTATGGACAGTATTTCGCTTTTGGAGGTCCAATGCCGCTATATTTCGATTTTAATTTAGACGAAAATTACGAAATAATAGATAGTGTTATTGAGAGTCCAACTCCTATTACTGAGTTTGATGATGTTTTTGAAGTTGAAGTAAACTATTTTGAACATGAGGCGACATTTACTCAAAAAATTAAAATATTATCTGACAAAGGATTTAATATAACAGGTATTATTGACGGGCAGGCTTGTTTTGACGATGGGGCATGTGTGCCATTAAGTTCTGATTTGTTATTTGAAATAAACGGTGGTGCTGTCATAGAAAATATTCAAACCTCTGAAATCCACGCACAAACGCCAGTAATTGTTACCGATAATAAATTTACTAATACAAATACAAAAGATAATTCATTATTGTCGTTTTTTCTGATCTCATTTCTTTTTGGAATAATAGGAATACTTACTCCCTGTGTGTTTCCAATGATACCAATGACAGTAAGTTTTTTTATGCAAAAAAATGAAAAACGCTCAAAAAACATCCTAAAAGCATTAATTTTTGGAGCATCTATCACTCTTTTGTATGCTTTAGTTGGGCTAGTTGTTTCTATAACTAGTGCAGGTGCCGACTTTACAACAGTATTGAGCTCTCACTGGCTCCCAAATGCAATTTTCTTTGTTTTATTCCTTGTTTTTGCTGCTTCGCTTTTTGGCTTGTTCGAGTTTGTTTTACCAACAAGTTTTGCAAATAAAGCTGATAAACAAGTAGATAAAGGTGGATTGATTGCAGCATTTTTTATGGCATTAACAACTGTAATTGTTAGTTTTAGTTGCACAGGACCAATAATCGGTGCTTTATTAGTTAAAGCCGCTAGCGGAAATGTTCTCGAACCACTTATTGGAATGTTGGGATTTGGACTCGGTTTTGCTTTGCCTTTTACCTTACTAGCACTTGCTCCAGGAATGATGAACAAACTACCAAAATCTGGAGGTTGGCTGAATGCAGTAAAAGTTGTTATGGGATTTGTAATTCTTGCCTTCTCTTTAAAATATTTCTCAAATATTGACCAAAATTATCACCTTGGAATATTGAGCAGAGACTTATTTATCGGTATTTGGATAACTATATTTGTAATGATGGGCATTTACTTGTTAGGTAAAATAAAATTCTCTCATGATAGTGATGTGCCACATGTTGGGTTTTTTAGACTAATTTTAGCAATGACTTCATTTATATTTGCAATTTATTTATTCCCTGGTTTATTTGGTGCAAACCTTAGCGGCATTGCTGGATTATTGCCTCCTAAATCCTCGCAACAATTCGACTTAACCCGAACCGATGCAGGAACAGACGAAAGCAGTTTGTGTGAGGCTCCTAAATATTCTGAGACTATGCAGATGGCGTATAATGTAAATGGATATTTTGATGTAATGCAAGGTATAGAATGTGCAAAATCCCAAGATAAACCTGTACTTCTTTATTTTACAGGACATACATGCTCTAATTGTAAAAAAATGCAAGCCTCAATATGGTCGGATCCTACAATTAACGAATATTTTAACAATAAAGTAGTTGTGACGGCTTTATACACAGACGAAAAATCAGTGATTCTTGATGAAGAAAACTGGTTTAAATCATCAAATGATGGCAAAATCAAAAAAACTTTAGGAGATGTTAATTTAGATATCCAAGTCGTTAACTTTAAAACCAAATCGCAACCGTTTTACGTTTTAATGAGTCCCGATGGTGTTGTTCTTAATACTCCTATGGAATATAACTCAAACACTGATAAGTTTTTGGAATTCCTAAAAGAAGGAATCGAAAACTATGAAACCATTGGTGCAGAATAATAATAAAATAATTATCCTTACTATAAAAGCTGTCAGCCCAAAAGGGAGACAGCTTTTTTTGTAACTTATAACACAAAGAGATTGTTAAGCTTAAATTATTCATAAACAAGCAATTGTTTTTGTTGCAATACAAAGCATTTTGAATTATATTTGTATCTGCAGTATGAAGCGTATAAAAAACATAATTTCTAAAGCTGTTTTTGCTTTTATCATAACAAGTCTTATGCTATCGCTTGATTCGTGTAAATCGACCAAGCATGTGGCTGATGATGAATATTTACTTGCAAAAGTTAATTTTGACTGCGACAATTCAAATATTGACACAGAAGATTTAGAAACAACACTTAAACAAAAGCCAAATAGAAAAACATTATCTCTTTTTAGATTCCATCTTTTGGTTTATAATATGGCCAAATCTGGAAAGGAACGTAAGTTTAAAGAAAAGATTGCTGATGTTATCGGTGAGCCTCCAGTGATATATGATGAGTATGCTACAACTAAGACTATAAGCAATCTTGAATCATATTTACACGCCCAGTCATATTATGAGGCTGAGGTAAAAGTTGTTGAAAAGCTAAGAAAAAAGAAAGTCTCACTAACATATACAATAGAAACTGGAGAGCCATATATAATCTCTAATTTAGTGTATGATATTGTGGATCCTAAAATTGAAGAACTTGTGTTATTAGACACAGTTAATTCATTAATCCGCACAAATAATAACTTTAATACTGACGAACTTCAAGACGAAAGAGAAAGACTTGTAAGAATGCTAAAATCAAATGGATATTATTATTTTTCAATTAATAACATCCATTATTATGCTGATACAACAATAAACAGATATCAAACAAAACTTACCCTGGCAATTCGTAAATCATTTGATGAAAATAATATCCAAAACAACACTCCTTTTAAAGCACAGGTAATACGAAACATCTATATATATCCTGATTACGATCCTAAATTATCAATTGCTGATGCTGAGGAATATAACTCTACACTTGATACTATTTATATTGACGGATACAATATTATTTACAGCGAAAAATTAGAATTTAAACCCTCCGTTTTGCTTCAATCATGTTTTGTAAAACGTGGAGACAGATACAATATTAAAAATATTGAGAAAACTCATGCACACTTCTCAAATCTCAAACAATTTAAGCTAATAAACATAAAGCTAAACCCTGCAGAGGATGTTTTTCTTGAAACCCAAAAGGAGCGTTTTCTTGATTTACATATTTATCTAACTCCTTTAGTAAAGCAATCATACACCCTTGAATTAGAAGGCAATAACACATCTGGAAATATTGGAATGGAAGGAGGGATTTCATATAATAATAAAAACCTACTACGTGGTGCTCAATTATTTAACATAAAAGGTTCTCTTGCTTTCCAAACACTTACATTAGACGCAGATGATACCCGTCAGGTTTTTTTCAATACTTTGGAATATGGTGGGGAAATAAAATTAAATATTCCAAAACTTATGATTCCCTTTTACGAGAATTATGAGTTTGTAAAAAACCACAACCCTAAAACACGAATAAGCTCATCGTTTAATTATCAGCAGAGGCCCGATTATACTCGTACAATTGGCAACCTGGGGTTTGGATACTTCTGGAAGGGAGGTAAAAATAATTACATAACTCATTATATAAATCCCATAGAGTTGTATTTGGTAAAAATCTTTGACTTTGACCCAGTTTTTCAAGAACAAATTGCAAATTTGTACATAAGGTATTCTTACGAAGATCAGCTTATGTCTGTCATAAGTTACGACTTAATGTTTAATAATCAGAACATTAATAAATTGAAAAGCTTTTCATATTTTTGGCTTAATCTTGAAACAAGTGGAAATATACCAAACGCTTTATATAAGTTAACTGACCAAGAACTTGTAAATGGTGCATATCAATTTGTTGGAGTAGAAATTGCCCAATTTGTAAAAGCAGATTTTGATTACAGATACTATCAGATATTTAATGAAAATCAATCATTAGTTTACAGAGGCTATTTTGGTATTGGACTGCCTTATGGTAATTCGACAAGAGGATTACCTTTTATTAAAAAGTATTTTATTGGTGGTGCAAATGATATTAGAGCCTGGCGAGTTAGATCAATTGGACCAGGATCATACACTAATCCACAATCAAATTACGACCAAATTGCTGACATGAAAATTATGTTTAATCTTGAATATCGATTTAAAATTATTTCGTTTATTGAAGGAGCTCTTTTTATTGACGCAGGAAATATCTGGGCAGTTGATAAAAATGATAATCGTGCTGGTGCTTTATTCAATTTTAATACTTTTTACAATGAAATTGCTCTTGGAACTGGGTTCGGAACACGTTTTGACTTTTCATTCTTTATTATAAGATTCGATTTTGGTGTGCCGCTTTACGATCCAGCTTTTCCTATTTATGGTCCAGCTTCTCCGCTTTACAATCCAGATGCTCCAAAAACAAGGTGGTTTAGAGCATTTGATACGTTTGAGCTAAGTGATTTAACATTTAATTTTGGTATTGGGTATCCGTTCTAAGGCTCGGTCTATAAAGCCAGTGGTTGAAATGTGTTACTGTTATTTAATTTTGCAGATATGAAAAAAATGATTTTAATTCCGATATTTTTGACATTATGTTTTGTTATTAATGCTCAACAAAGACGTCCAATTATGGTAGGGATTAGTCCAGCGGCAACTTTTAACAAACAATATCCCGCTGGTGCATTCGATATTAATATATGTCCAATTGGCATACAATTTCCTGCAATTATAAATAATTTAGATATTAGGTTTTTAGGCCTAATCAATTATGGATTTAGAAATTATGGGTCGGCAATAATAAATATAGGAGGAGAGCTCACATTACCGTATCATTTTGATTTTGCTAATGAGCATAAATTTATTTCAAAAGGATTGTTTATTGGGCCGGGTGTGGCATATACCAGAAACGTACACTATCTCCACCGTAATACAGCTATATTTATTGAACCAGGATACCATTTCATATTCAACGAAAAATTTTCTCTTATTATCGATTTCCAATATGGACGAAAATATTTTAAATATGATGACGGAGCAAAACTAACACAAAACCACTATGGAGTTAAACTTGTATTGGGTTGGTGGATATAAGGGATTGACAAATCCTTACTATTCTACAAAAAGTTTTTTACATTCAGTAGTTTCTGAAGATTGTATTTTAACAAAATATATCCCTCTAATTAGATTTTTGATATTAATTTCCTCTCCACAATAGTTCGGAATTTTTAGCACAATTTTACCATTCAAATCAATAACTGAAACTCCCATAGGTTTTGCATTATCGCACAAAACAGAAAAACTTTCTTTTGCTGGATTGGGAAATATTGAAAAATTTAAAGTGTTGAAATCATTTTCATTAACACCATTATTATCCGTTACATTAATACATGGACTTATAAAAGCAGTGTCGCGGCATGCTGGCATGTCAATGTTCATTATAATCAAGAATGGGTTAAAACAATCTGCCTCAGTATAATAATGCTCAATTTGTGCGTCACAGTTTTGAAGAGTTGTGGCGTCTCCAAAATGCCATTCGCAACGTTCACTATCATCATCGTAAATGGAATTGTAAACAGAGTTATTTACAAAAATAACATGAGCTGTTGGAACTACAAGTTCATTTAAATTGGTAGCAACTGAAACTTCAATATGTGCTTCTATCATTCCAATAGGTTCTATTGTGTATGGTATTGTATCAATACAACTTGTATTATTGAAAGTAGCCAAGTAGTACGAATAGTAAATCATATTAGGAGTTGGATACGAAGTTCTGATATAATATTCTCCTGTTGGAAGATTGTAAATTGCTGTAATTGGACTTTCGACTGGTGGTCCATAATCTGTATCTAACCAGAAGAATGAGTTGCTAAGTAGTGTGTCTCCAAATATAATTGCACCTTTATTAAGCATACAAGTGTCTGCAACAATTGTTACATTAAATTCTGGTATTGCAGGTTCGTAAACGGTATCGATAGTAATCATACTTTGACAATTCCAGTAATTTGTTGTAATTAAACTAATACGATGTAAAGTGTCTGTGCTATTCCAATGAACAAAATTTTCATATTGTCCACCTAAAGGATTAATAGTTGTACTATCAATGATTCCGCTATAAAAATTCCAATAATAATTTTGTAACGAATCTTCATCAGCAGCAATACTTGCTGGTTCACCAAAACATTTAGGTGGAATAATATTTATATTGGAATTTGGGGTTCTTGCAAATATGACTTTAATTGTATCGCTATCAGTACAGCCGTTTGTATTATCTTCAGTCCATATAAGATTAAAATATGGATATGATGGGTTTTCTGCATTTAATATATTAGATGTAATTAGTGTATTTGGGTCATTTATGCCATCAATACTAAAATTGCTTGCTGATGGACTACCCCATACTCCAGTTCCTACGCTTGGAATCGCATTAAGATTTCCAGAAAACCCACAAAACAGGGTGTCAGAACCAGCATTAGCAACTGGCATTTCAATAAAATGGATTGTTAAAGGACCGGCTGTGTCTGTGCAAAAATCCGGATAGTATGAAGGACCTGTTTCTTCTATCCAGTAAAAATCAAGATGCCCATATTGAGGAGCAATTGCAGTGCAATTAGGTTGACCATAATCATATTCTATTTGCGCAGATGGAGACCACCAATAACCTGTTATTCCACTTCCTGGATTTTCGGCTCTAAGTCTATCAAATGTTAAGCCGCAAGTTGTAGAGTCGGCTTCATCTGTAAGAATAGTTGCAGTAGGAATACGCCAGTAGGTTATTATTACTGTATCTTCTGATGAGCATGCGAATGTAGGATTTGTCCAAGCTTGATTGGATTCAAACCATATATATTCAACGGAACCGTATGTACTTTGGCAAACAATAGTATTTGGGTCTTCATAATCCTCACAAGTCGAGCCATTAGCAAGCCAAGAGCCATTATAACCGCCTGAAATTGCTTCAAGTTCAGTGCAGCTTCCACACACGTCTTTGTCTTCACCCGCATAAACAACTGGTATTTCTAAAAATTCTATTAGTACGGTGTCCGTATCATAACAGCTTGGGAGATTAGTATTAATGTCTATGAAAATATATTGATAAATTCCGTAATGCGATACCGTACACATCGCTGTGTCATTATTTTGGGGCTGAATATTTGTTTGAGCTGCTGGTACTGGTTTTTGATAAACCGACCACACACCAGAAGGACTGTAATTGTCGGTTTCGCTTATATCAAATACTGCACCAAGTTGATAGGTGTTTCCACAAACTGCACTATCAACACCTGCGTATGCTTGAGGTTGCTCATAAAAATTCACTAAAATAGTATCACTATCTGTTTCTGTTCCTGAAGTTTCAGTCCAAATAAGTTCAAAACCGATATGCTCTGTATCCCAAGTGTTTATAATATTTGAAATTACTTCGGAGTTTGGATTATTAGGTTCACTAATTGTAATATGCTCCAAGTCGGGCGTTGTCCATAAACCTGTACCTACACTTGGAATAGCATTAAGGATTCCAGTATAACCGCAGAAATCTGCGTCTTCACCAGCATTTGCCACGGGAGTTTGTGCAGAAATTATCAAATTTGCAACTAAACAAACGAATAGTAGTATAATCTTTTTCATATCGGGAATATTTATGTTTAATTTAGTCTTAAGACAACTAATAAATATATATCGTTGTATTTGAGTAAGTTTTAAATGCTATTTGTAAAGTTTCACCACGTTGTTAATGGATAAACGTCCCCCTTCCTTTGCGA
>CAYNKH010000105.1:0-7041 GCA_964397745.1 uncultured Bacteroidales bacterium
TTTTGAACGGTTTGTTTTTAATTTATTAACTAAGAAAATAATAATAAATAATAATCTATTAAAACATTAATTAAGATGACAAATGTTAAAAGAGTTTATGCCTTTGGGAACAAGCAAGCTGAAGGTAACACATCAATGAAGAACTTGTTGGGTGGAAAAGGTGCTAATCTTGCCGAGATGAATTTAATCGGTGTTCCAGTACCTCCTGGATTTACTATCACAACAGAAGTTTGTACCGAGTATAACAAATTAGGTAGAGACAAGGTAGTTGAGTTACTAAATGATGAAGTTAAAAAAGCTGTGTTATTTCTTGAAGAAACGATGAATGCAAAGTTTGGTGCTAAAGGAGATGATTTTCCTTTATTACTTTCGGTGCGTTCTGGTGCAAGAGTATCTATGCCAGGCATGATGAATACGGTTTTAAACTTAGGTTTAAATGATGAGACTGTTAAATTAATTGCAAAAAAATCGGGTAACGATAAATTTGCTTATGACTCATATCGTAGATTTATCCAAATGTACGGTGGCGTAGTTATGGGCGTAGAAGCTGAAGAAGACAGTCATGATCCATTTGAATTAGTTCTTGATGAAATAAAAGAAACTAAAGGCTATGAATCTGATACAGAATTGACAGTTGAAGAATTAAAAGAAGTAGTTGAAAGATTTAAGCTTGTTGTTCGCGAGCAGACTGGTCAAGACTTCCCGACCAATGCGTGGGATCAACTATGGGGTGGCGTATGTGCTGTGTTTGATTCTTGGAATACAGAGCGTGCTATTCTTTACAGACGAATGGAGCAAATACCGAGTGAGTGGGGAACAGCTGTAAACGTTCAGGCTATGGTTTATGGTAACATGGGCGACAATTCTGCAACAGGAGTTGCATTTACTCGTGATGCTGCTACAGGTGAAAATATTTTTAACGGCGAGTACCTTATCAACGCACAAGGAGAAGACGTTGTATCAGGAGTTCGTACTCCTCAAGAAATAACTCTCGAAGGCTCAAAAAGATGGGCAGAGCGAGCAGGAGTTTCCGAAGAGGAAAGAGCTGCAAAATATCCTTCTCTCGAAGAAGCTATGCCCACAGCATTTCAAGAACTTTTTACCGTACAAAAAAAGTTAGACACTCATTATTCTGATATGCAAGACCTTGAATTTACGATTCAAGATGGTAAACTATGGATGCTCCAAACCCGTAACGGTAAACGAACAGGTGCAGCAATGGTTAGAATTGCTATGGAAATGCTCGAAGATGGCACAATAGATGAAAAAACTGCACTTTTACGATGCAATCCTAATAGACTAGATGAGTTATTACATCCAGTATTTAGTGCCGAAGGTATTGCTGCGGCAAAGGTTCTATCAAAAGGATTACCAGCTTCGCCTGGTGCTGCAACTGGTAAAATGGTTTTCTCCGCCGATAAAGCTGCGGAATTAGTAACTAAAGATCCAAAAGAGAGAATTATTCTTGTACGCCGTGAAACATCCCCCGAAGACTTAAAAGGTATGTATGTTGCTCAAGGTATTCTTACCGAAAGAGGTGGAATGACTTCTCATGCAGCAGTTGTTGCTCGTGGTATGGGTAAATGTTGTGTTTCAAGCGCTGCTGGAATCAGAGTTACACACAATTCACTAACAATTAAAGGCAAAAAATACCTTGAAGGAGATTGGATTTCACTTAACGGTACAACAGGTGAAGTTTATGAAGGTCAAGTACCTACAATTACTCCTTCTTTATCAGGATATTTTGGTAAACTTATGGAGATTGCTGAGAAGCACACTCGCATGAACGTAAGAACCAATGCTGATACGCCACACGATGCTAAAACAGCTTACGAATTTGGTGCAACAGGTATTGGACTTTGCCGTACCGAACACATGTTCTTTGAAGGTAAAAGAATTAATACCGTTAGAGAGATGATTCTTGCTGACACAGAAGAAGGTCGTAAAAAAGCCCTTCAAAAATTGTTACCAATGCAAAGAGCCGACTTTGAAGGTATAATCGAAGCAATGGACGGATATGGTGTAACAATTCGTTTGTTAGATCCACCACTTCATGAGTTTACTCCTAACGATGAGAAGTCTCAAATGGAAATGGCTAAGGAACTTAATGTTTCTTTGGATGAAGTAAAAGCTAAAGTAGATGCACTTCACGAGACTAACCCAATGTTAGGACACCGTGGTTGCCGCCTTGGAAATACATATCCTGAAATTACAGAAATGCAAGCTCGAGGAATTATCGAGGCTGCTTGTAACCTTAAAGCTAAAGGATTAAATCCAAAACCTGAAATCATGATACCGCTTATAGGTACAGTTGAAGAGTATGTAATGCAAGAAGGTATTATCCGTAACGTAGCTGAGCAAGTATTTGCAGAAAAAGGTATCAGAGTTGATTACCTTGTGGGAACAATGATTGAAATTCCTCGTGCGACACTAATTGCTGATCAAGTTGCTGAGCATGCTGAGTTTTTCTCATTTGGAACAAACGACTTAACTCAAATGACCTTTGGTTACAGTCGCGATGATGCAGACAAATTCTTACCTATTTATCTTGAAAAAGGTATATTAAAAGACGACCCATTCCAAAAAATTGATCAAGAAGGGGTTGGACAATTAATTAGAATAGGTTGCGAAAGAGGACATCAGACAAAGAAAGACCTTAAAATAGGTATTTGTGGCGAACATGGTGGTGAACCAACATCAGTTGAGTTCTGTAACTCAGTTGGTATGGATTATGTTTCATGCTCACCATTCAGAGTGCCAATAGCTCGTCTTGCAGCCGCTCAAGCAAACATTAAACAATCTTAATTTTAAACTCTATAAACAGACTTCGGTTTAGCCCGAAGTCTGTTTTTTATCAATAACAATTATGGAAATAACTGGAAAATTAATAAAGAAACTTCCACCTGTAACTGGGGAGAGTAAAAATGGGCCATGGAAAAAGCAAAACTTTGTAATAGAAACACAAACAGATTATCCAAAAAACATTTGCTTTACTACATGGGGCGACAAAGTCGATTTTAACTCATTTACCGAATCTGATATTGTTAAAGTATTTTTTGATATCGAAAGTCGCGAATATAATAACAACTGGTACACCGACCTAAAATGCTGGAAAGTTGAAATTGCTCAATCAGGCGGATTAGTCCCACCAACAGGTAATATACCACCTATGACCGAAGAAAATATTCCATTTGATTTAGACGATGATCCAGGAGATGATTTACCTTTTTAATCAATTCTAAGTTTGACTAATAAGTTAATCGAATATAATTATTCGATTGAAATATAAAATCAATTGCGTCATAAATTTTAGGAATTCTGATATACCCTTGATTACCAGTTACTTTCGCCCTTTTTGTTTGTGTGTTTATTTATTAGCAGAAATAGGATTTGATTTTTTGTTGGCAATGTAAAGTCGAAATTTATCACTGTACTCGGATTATAGCAACACTCGGATTGCAAATAAACCCGAGCGAGCGAGCTAAGATTGCTGGTTTGCGAATAGATTAAGAGTTCTGACCTTAGAAAAACATAAATTTGCAATAAAAAAAACCGCTGATTCACAGCGGTTTTTTTATTTTAAGAAAGAAATTTCTTAGTTTCCCATAATAGCTTTAAGATCATCTTCAGTAGCAGGGCGTTTTTCAAGAACCTCATAATCAAAAGTCAGTTTTTGTCCTGCAAGAGGGTGATTAAAGTCAACAATTACCGATTCCTCTTTAATTTCTTTAACATTTGCAGGTATTGGTCCTTGCTCTGTTTGAGCCTGCAAAGCCATTCCAACCTCAAGTTTAAGGTCTTCGGGGAATTGAGTTTTAGGTACATCTTGAACAGCCTCTTGTTTTACCTCACCATAAGCATTTTCGGGTGCAATAACAACTTTACGTTTGTCTCCAGTTTTAGCTTCTTTAACATCTGCTTCGAGACCTGGTATAAGCATTCCCACATCCAAAATAAAAGCTAAAGGCTCGCGTCCTTTAGAAGAATCGAATACAGACCCATCGTCTAACGAGCCAGTATAATCAATTTTTACATAATCTTTTCCTTTAATATCAATATCCATAAAATTTGTTTTTTGGAGTAAACTCCGAATTAAAATTAAATTTTCGCTACAAAGGTATAATTATAAAATAAAACAACAAACGTAATATGAACGGGTAAATACAAAAAGCGATTTTTTTAGCTTACTTGTTCCTTCACTTTGTGGTGTTATGGGAATCCTATGGGACAAGTTGCACCCAACATTTTTTGCATAAACATGTAATATTTAAAGCTTCTCTATCAACACTATATTAATAAACCACTGTTACAATACCGTTATAAGTTTGCCCATTTCGACCAAGATTAACAATATAAATATAAGATCCAGTTGGTACAAATTTTCCATTATAAGTTCCATCCCATGGGTCAGAATTTCCACGACCAACATAAAGCTGCTGCCCCCAACGATTAAATACATTTATGTAAGCATCAGGAAACATTTCAATGTTTTCAATCATCCAATTATCATTTATACCATCAGTATTAGGAGTAAACGCATTAGGGATTTCTATACAATCCTCATCAATATCCTCTAAAATAACAGAACTAATTTCATATACACATTTATTTGCATCAGTAATAGTAATAAGATATGTCCCCTGTATTAGTCCATTCAAATAATTTACAGGAGTTTCTCCTCCATTCCAACTAAATAAATATGGGGACGTACCTCCAACAACATTTATTTCTATGCTTCCATCGTTATTTCCAATACAAGATGGTTTTGTATATGTGTATGTAGCATCAATTGCACTTGGTTCAAGGATACTTGCGGTTGTATCGATAATGCAGTCGTTTGCATCAGTTACTAATAAGCGATATTGTCCTGCATAAAGATTATTCAAATTAGCGTCTGTTGAAGTAAATTGGTCATACTGCCAAAAATAAGTGTATGGTGGCGTTCCTCCAAAAGCTTGAGTATTCAACAAACCACTATTTTCGCCATAGCATGCTATCCCATTAATATCAAGAGTCAAGTTTAGAGGATTTTCAGGTTGAGGAACATCAATTTGTGCTGTTACTGAACAATTATTATTATCAGTAACTGTTATCAAATATAACCCAGAATACAAACCTGTAATTGTATTTGATATTTCATTATTTGACCACAAATAAGAATACGGCACTGAACCACTAGATGCAATCGCTGATGCACTACCTTCATTTGATCCGTAACATAAAACTGGAGTAGAACTCATCGAAACTTGAATTTGACCAGGCTGATTAAGATCATAAGATGCATATCCTGTACAACCCCAATTATCAGTAGCACTTACGGTGTAAAAACCTGCTCCAATATTTGAGATTATTTCTGTAGTGTTATTATTTGACCATAGATAATCTGTTGGATTTGCAGCTAAATGAGCATTTGCAATCAAAACTGCATCATTATCTCCAAAACATGAAATAGGATGAGTTTCAGTTATTGTCAAATTGATATGACCTTGGATACCAACACTTGCAGTATTAGTGGCAGTACAACCTCCAGAATCTCTAACTGTAACTTCATAAGTACCTTCTGTAAGATTACTAATCTGTGAGGTATTTTCAGCATTTGACCACTGATAATTAAACCCACCGCTACCACCATCAGCAGTGGCTATAACTGAACCAAGTGTTACTTCGCAAACAATTGGTGTTGCATTACATGAAACAGTTAATTGTGGAGATTGCTGTATTTGAATAGTCTCTATTATTTGACATCCATTTTGGTCGGATACTGTTAAAGTATAAAAACCTGCAGGCATAAAGTTTATTGAAGCTGTAGTACTATGATTATCATCGCTCCATAAGTAGTGAATAGGTATTGTCCCACCTGAAACATTTGCCAATGCAGAGCCATTAGATTCTCCATAACATATTACATTATCAACATCAATTGTCATTGAAAGTTGTTGAGGTTCTGTAACCGTAATACTTACATTATCTGTACATCCGTTGGCATCGGTTATGGTATAATTATGTGTTCCTGCATTGACAGTAAATATTCCTGTTCCAGTATAAGGTGTTGTCCCTCCTGTTGCATTTATAGTTACTTGAGATGTTTCGCCATTACATAATATATTAGTTGATATTGCACTTGCTTCTAATAATAGTGGTTCACTTACTGTAATACTTGTTACGGAGCTACATCCATTAGCATCTGTTACAGTATAATTATGTGTTCCTGCATTGACAGTAAATGTTCCCGTTCCAGTATAAGGAGTTGTTCCTCCGGTTGCACTGACAGTTACATCGGCAGTTTGACCATTACATAAAATTGCTGTTGTAGTAGAACTTGCTGTTAGAACAACTGGTTCAGTTGTTGTGGCATTTGTAAGTCCTTGACAACCATGCATATCTGTTACTGTAATATCATAAGTTGATGCACTTAACCCTGATATAGTATAATTTAAATTACTTGTTGTTGTATTTCCTGTTCCCCAAGCAATAGTATAATCAGGTGTGCCTCCAGTTATTGTTACTTCTATCTCACCATCGTTTATACCATTACAACTGATATGATTTATAACTGAACTTGAAACATTTAATCCACCTTCGTCAATTATGTTTACTGTTTGCGTTGTGCTGCATCCATTATTGTCAGTTATTGTTACAATATAATTACCTGCACTAAGAGAACTGGCTGTATTTCCAGAAACCCCTCCTGCTGTTACTGGCCAAGTATAAGTATAATTTGGAGTTCCTCCACTAGCCTCAACAGTTGCTGAACCTGAAGTTAAACAATTTTGATTTACTAATGCTGTTATGCTGCTACTTAATGCTGTTGGTTCTGTAACCGTAACACTTACATTATCTGTACATCCGTTGGCATCTGTTACGGTATAATTATGTGTTCCTGCATTGACAGTAAATATTCCTGTTCCAGTATAAGGGGTTGTTCCACCTGTTGCACTTATAGTTACATCAGATGTTTCGCCATTACATAATATACTTGTTGACACTGCACTTGCTTCTAATAATAGTGGTTCACTTACTGTAATACTTGTTACGGAGCTA
>CAYNKH010000105.1:7141-9870 GCA_964397745.1 uncultured Bacteroidales bacterium
ATGCTGTTGGTTCTGTAACCGTAACACTTACATTATCTGTACATCCGTTGGCATCGGTTATGGAAATATTGTAAGTTCCATCGCTAAGCCCAGTTATGGTATAATTGTTCGATGAGATAGTTGTATTTCCTGCTACCCAATCTATTGAATAATCAGAAGTTCCATTGCTAATTGTAAGATCAATAGAGCCACTATTACTTCCGTTACAAAGTGGATTATTTCCCAAAACACTTGCAATTGGATTTGGAACAATTGTGATTGTTAATGTTGTATTTGCTGCACATTGACCAGCATCTGAAATAAATGTGTACTCAGTTGTCGCTATATTGCTTATTGTAGGCGACCATGTTCCAGTGATCCCCTCTGTTGAAGTTGTTGGCAATGCTGGGATTACAGTTCCTGAACAATATGGTCCTACGGCTACAAATGTCGGAGTAATATTCGGAATAATTGTGATTGTCATTGTAGTATTTGCTGCACATTGACCGAGTGTTGGAGTAAACGTATAAGTGTCTGCACCTGAGGTTATTGTAGAAATAGATGCAGGTGTCCAAGTTCCACTTATTCCATTTGTTGAAGTTGTAGGTAAAGCATCTGGTGTATCACCTTCACAATATGGTCCTAATTGTGTAAAGTTTGCCGTAATATTCAAATCTATATTTACAATTGTACTTACACAATCAGTTGTTCCACAAACGCCAGAATACCTTGCATAATAAGTTGTTGATGAAGTAAGTGTTTGCGAAATAACTAGAGGATTACCAGTTCCAATAGGAGTTCCGCCACAACTAGATGTAAACCACTGAACTTCACCTCCAGTTCCTGGATCTCCACCACTAGCCGTTAATGTAATATCATTTGTTACACCAGAACATACTTGATTCGGATTTGCAGTAGCCGATGTTGGCGGAGAAAAAGGAATTACAGTAACTGAAATAGGAACTCTAACAGAGATGCAACTACCACTAGACGAAGATACCCAATAAGTTACATCACTAGTCAAAGGTGGTGTAGTATAAGTTGCACCCGTATGAAGAAGCGTTCCTCCTGTTTGGCTATTATACCAATAATAAGTTGAGCCAACTCCCCCACTTGCAGAAAGTACTGCCGATTCTCCTTGACAAACATCAGTATCTCCACTAATAATTGGTGTTGGAATTATATTGAATTCCCAAATTGTATGACTTCCATAATGTGGACCAACAAACGAGCCATCATAATATGCACCTCCTCCAGGATTTACAGTCGTTTCTGTTTGCGAATATGAACATGTAGTAAGATAAAGTCTATCCTCAAAAGCAGAAAAGCTTATATGAGGAGTAGAAGTATTATTCCCGATATATGATGACCATTCGGCTGCATAATTCTCATCAAACTGCATTAAATAACTTTGACCGCCTGAAGATTTATTGTAATGGCCTGGAAGTGGTATAGTCGTGTAAGAATTTGTTCTTGCACATACGATAAATTTATCGCATGAAGTAAATTTTCCATCATACAATAAATCTCCACCAGAAGGGTCTCCACCCCAATAAGTAGCCCATTGCATAAGTCCATTATTTGAAAATTTTAAAATAAAACTACCAAAATCATTAAAAGAACCTCCTGAGTTATTTACATTAGAAGGAGCTGTTTTATTGTATGCTCCCGACATAGTGTGTAAAGGTAGGTTATCACTATTAGTACCACCTAAAACAACAATTTCATTTAATTTATTTACAACTATGTTTGTACCATTTCCCATTCTACTTCTAATACCGTCATAAGCATTTCCTCCATACAGCGTATTCCATGCTAATGCACCAGTATTACTAAACTTTCCTATCATAATATCTTCAGAAGCATTAGCAGATTGATAATATGCACCTCCACCAGGATTTATAAGATGTTCGTTTGAAGCATTACTAGTGCTACTACTCCAACTAACTTCTGATACGAAAAAGATATTATTTGAATTATCAAATGCGACATGACAATCCTCTTGTGTGCCTGGACCTCCTAAAAAAGTTCCCCAAATTTGATTAAATGAGCTATTTAACAACATTAAAAACATATCTGTATAGCCTCCGTTAGTGCTTTGATTGTACGCACCAGATCTATTAACAATATGACTAGCAATTACTCCCCAATCATAAGCATGAAGAATTATTGCTACTTGACCACTAGAGCTAACTGCAATACTAGGGTGCGAAGATGTGTGTCCCGGTATATTAGTGCAGTGTTTTAACTCACCTGTAGTTTTATCAAATCTTGCATAATATGGTTTTGTTGAGCCTGGGTTATAATAAAACCCGCCTCCATTCAAAAAAGGTCCATTTGATGCTAATTCATCTCCCACAACATGAAGAATATTTTCATGAACAACCAAAGGTTCTGTTCCTAGTTGCCAATCCATGCTAGAATTACTTCCTCCAAAATAAGTTCCCCAAACTAACTCACGATTAGGATTAAATTTTGCAATATACAAATCGTTTAAAGTATAATTTTGCACATAAGCAGAACCTCCTGGATTAACGACAGGATAATCATTTGCAGAATTATTACAGTATCCCGAAATAAACAAATTTCCATCTTCATCAGAAGCATTATGGTCATAACTTATTTGTCCATTAGAGCTTACTGTTTCATAATATGTCATCCATGTAATAGTAGGATCTATAATTAATTTATTTGAATTTTTATAATCACATTTAAAATATCTTTGTGATTATTTTTAAAAAATCAAAATT
>CAYNKH010000106.1:0-9836 GCA_964397745.1 uncultured Bacteroidales bacterium
TTTGAAATTATTATTCTTCGATAAAAATCTAATATTGAATTAGACAGTGATGAGATTTCTCTCGTGTGTCTCTAAGAGCAACCAAACCTCTCCAGAAATCCCTAAGTTAAGTATAAAAACATATTCCCATAATTTGATAATATTTTAAAAACCACTACCATTGTATATACATGAAAACAGTTGGTATGTTCTGTATATATATGCTTTTGTATAAAGTAGGTCGTTTCAACCTCGACATTTAAACAAAAATTATAATTTTGTTAAGGAATTAAATATGTTTTAACATGAGAAAAGCACTGATAATATTTGTTTTGGTAAGCCTTATAGTTAATGTGTATTCGCAAAATAAGCTTCCGTATCCTATTATATTTGTGCATGGTTTGGCTGGTAGTGAAAACACTTTTGGTGAAACTCTAGAGCATTTAAGAGATCATGATAATCTTGGTAATATAAATGTGTTTGATATTGTTTTAAATGCTGATGATGATACTGAAACTTCGTTAATGTCTGAAGATGTAAAGTGGGCGGATTTTATTTTTGAGGATACCGAAATAAAACTTGGGCGAAGAAATTTTGTTAGTAGTATTAGTGATTATGTACACGAATGGACAGATTCAAATCTTTTTGCCTTAAATTTTAAAGAAGAAAATATTGAAGGTGCAAATGGTTTTTGGGGAGATCATTTTGATCAAAGTAATGAATCTGCAATTTTTAAACAGGGATATGCACTAAGTAAAATGATACAAGAAGTCCTTGATTATACCGGAGCTGAAAAAGTTATTTTAGTGGGGCATTCTATGGGTGGTTTGTGCATACGTGAATATCTACAAAGAACAGATGAAAATAATGTTCATGTAAATTGGATTGACCCTACAACAGAAGATGGACATAAAGTCGCACGTGTTATTACAGTTGGAACACCGCATCTTGGCTCTAATACTTCTCCTGATCCTACAAAATCTTCAACCCCAAATGCTTTAGGTAATACCGAAGCAAATAGAGATTTGCTCTACAAATATGATAATTATACTTTTTGTGAGGGATATTCACAAGGAATTTATATGTTTGGGGGAAACGAAAATTGTATTCAAAGCGAAGGCGGTCTTTTTGGAAATAACACTTTTAAAAATGTTGATGTAAATTGCAATGGAAACGAAACTGACGATATTATTGGAATAAATGAAAGTCCCGAAAGTTTTTCATATAATCCAGAAATGCCATTGCCCACAAATATAAAATACACGTACGTAACATCTATTTGGATTGGTTGGGATGTTGGACTCTTCGGTGATGGTGCTGTATCAATTGATAGACAATGGCTTTATGACGAAAACTACAATCCCGTCCCAATTGGAATT
Organism: uncultured Bacteroidales bacterium; assembly: GCA_964397745.1. Classification (GTDB taxonomy): domain Bacteria; phylum Bacteroidota; class Bacteroidia; order Bacteroidales; family ML635J-15; genus Bact-19. The sequence continues at coordinate 1,359 of CAYNKH010000106.1, forward strand.
ACTGACACCATACTTACAGATTTGTTCCACACAAGTGTTCCAAAAGAGCCTTCTACGGTAATACGTGGTATGGATGAACCAAATTCATTCTCGCTAGCTTACGGATTAAATTTGAATCAAAAAACTATTGGATATATTACCTATCAACAAGACGGAATTAGTTTGGACGAAGATGTGTTTAGACTTCGATGTGAGGAAAACAGTACTATCGCATTTGTTTATAATGGCGAAGAATCGGGAGTTAATATAATTGAGTTTTATGATTTGAATGAAAATTTGATATTATCGAAAGATATTATTGCTAGTATAGATACTACATTTGTTACTGTTCCTGCAACTGATAACGAAATTTATGTGAAACTGATTGGTAATGCGACTTCTACAAGCTGGGAAAATCCTTATAAAATTCATTCATATCCTGTTGATATTACTAAAACTCCAGTTAATAATTATATTACAGCAAGCATTTTCCCAAATCCATCAAGTGGTGTAGTTACAATAAAAGTGGCTGACAAGCGGTTATGCAAGTTGAGCATATATAATAGTAATGCTGTCAAAGTTTTTCAAACAGAAATTACTCAAAACAAACAATTTGACTTTAATTTCTTACCAAATGGTATTTATACGGTAAAATTTGATGTTGATAATAAGTCTATTACAAAGAAATTAGTGATACTTAGATAAGTAGTAAGCTGTAGATATTTGATAATCCATAATCAATGAGAACCATTAACACTTTTAACACTTGTAACAGTTTTTTCATATCTTTGCAGTCAATTAAATTTTAAAACATGTCTGAGAAAAGCAAAAAACATATTAAAAAGGCAGATAACACATTTGACAAGCGTAAAAAAGCATCTGCAAACAAAACTACAGGGCCGTATAATAAAACAAATCGCCCAAAACCAACATCCTCTAAGCCGCCTGTAAAAGCTCAAAAAGAGAGCAAACAAGAAGGAGTAAGATTAAATAAATATATTGCTAATGGTGGGATTTGTTCTCGTCGTGAGGCCGATACATTTATCGCAACAGGCGTGGTAAGTATAAACGGAAAAATTGTTACTGAATTAGGAGTAAGAGTGCTTCCTGGAGACGAAGTCAGGTTTAATAATGAAAGAATTAAACCCGAACAAAAAGTGTATATCCTTTTAAATAAGCCAAAAGATTACGTAACAACACTTGACGACCCCGAAGGAAGAAGAACGGTTATGGATTTAATTAAAGGTGCTTGTGACCAAAGAGTTTATCCTGTAGGGCGTTTAGACAGAAATACCACTGGGCTTTTACTGTTAACAAATGACGGAGAATTAACTAAAAAACTAACTCATCCTTCTCATAACAAAAAGAAAATATACCATGTCGAAATTGACAATCCGATAAGTCCAGAGCAATTGCAAATGATTAAAGATGGCATAGAACTCGAAGACGGGCTAATTACAGCCGATTCTATTAGCTATGTTAATAATAATCCTACCGAAGTAGGTATTGAGTTGCACTCAGGACGTAACAGAATTGTAAGGCGTATTATGGAGCATTTCGACTTAAACGTAAAACGTTTAGACAGGGTTTATTTTGCTGGACTAACAAAATTAAATCTTCCTAGAGGAAAATGGAGATTTTTAACAGAACAAGAAGTAATTCGGTTAAAAGCTGGTATGTACGAATAAACTATGTCGAATTCAGCTTTTTAATATGAATGGCTGAACAAAACAATATCATCAATGTTTTATCGTTTATGAAGTATTATTTTATTTTTGCAAAAATATTTTTGATGAAGCGAATATTTTCGATAAGCATATTACTACTGACAATTATAAGTTTGTCAGCCCAAACTGGCGGAGATAATACTTATGAGTTTTTAACTCTGCCAAACAGTTCTAGAATTGCAGCATTAGGGGGTTATAATGTTTCTCATTATGATAATGATGTAAATTTTGTGCTTAGCAATCCAGGATTATTACGCAGCGAAATGCACAATCGAATGTCAATTAATTACATAAATTATTTGTCGGATATTAATTTCGGTTATGTTTCTTATGCCTACGACTTAGAAAATATTGGAACGTTTGCAGCAGGAATGCAGTATATTAATTACGGGCATTTTCTTCATGCAGATGAAACTGGAGAAATTCTAGGTGAGTTTGTTCCTTCTGAATATTCGTTTAACATTGCGTATGCTAATAATATTACACCAAAAATCCATTATGGAGTTAATTTAAAAACGATTTATTCGTCATTTTTTTCACATTTCTCAACAGGTTTAGCCCTCGATGCAGGATTATCTTATGTTGATACTGCAAAATTATTTTCTGCTGGATTAGTAGTTAAAAATTTAGGTGTTCAACTAAAACCATACACTCCAAATAATAGAGAACCCTTACCTTTAGATGTGCAAATTGGTGTTACAAAAAAACTGCGTCATGCACCTTTTAGATTTTCTTTAACAGCGATAGATTTATTAAATTGGAATTTAAAATATACAAGTGTTTTTGAGAACACATATCAACTTGATGAAAACACCGATGAAAACTTTTTTAATAAAATGGGGAGTATTGGTGATGAGTTTATCAGGCATTTTGTTGTTGGAGTAGAAATAGTGCCACATCCAAATTTTTATATTGCATTGGGATATAATTATCGTCGTCGTGCCGAGCTGGCAATGCACACAATGCCAAAACTTGTAGGAATGTCGATGGGATTTGGATTGCATCTGTCTAAATTTAACATTAGCTACGGAATAGCCTCTTACCATCTTGCAGGCAGCTCAAATCATTTTACTCTCGGTATCAATCTCGATGCGTTTTATAAAAATACAAAAATTTGATTTGGTTTAGGATTATCTTTTTATAATTTTGTAATTATTGACGATTATTATCTAAAAACTTCTTAATGGAATTGTCTGCAAAAATAATTAAAATTGCCGTTGATGGTTATTCTTCGTGTGGGAAAAGCACTTTAGCTCGTGATCTTGCACAAAAATTAGCTTACATATACATCGACAGTGGTGCAATGTATCGGGCGGTAACATTATTTGCTTTGCAAAACAATTATATTGGACAAGATTTTTTTGATAAAAATAAATTGATAACAAATCTTAATAAAATAACAATACATTTTGAACCTGATAAAAATTTTAACCCTATCACTTTTCTCAATAATAAAAAAGTAGAAAATGAAATTCGTCAAATTGCAGTATCATCTTATGTGAGCGAGGTAAGTGCAGTGTCTCAAGTTAGAGAACGTATGGTGTCATTACAGCGTTCGTTAAGTGAGAACAGTGGGGTTGTTATGGATGGACGAGATATTGGCACAGTTGTTTTTCCTGAGGCGGAGTTAAAACTTTTTATTACGGCTGATATTGACATACGAGCTAAACGCCGTTTTGACCAGTTGATATTGCAGAATAAAGACATTAATTTTGAAACTGTAAAGCAAAACTTGATACAGCGAGATAATTATGATAAATCTCGCAAAACAAGTCCATTACGACAAGCAAAAGATGCGATACTTATAGACAATTCAAATCTTACAAAAACGGAGCAACTGGAGATAGCTTTAAAATTGGCAAAAAAAGCGATAAATGAAAGTTGAAATTGATAAATATGCTGGATTTTGTTTTGGCGTTACCAAAGCAATCCAAAATGCTGAGAACCTTAGCAAAGATGCTCAAAACATCTTTTGTCTTGGGCAGATAGTGCATAATGCCAAAGAAGAAGACCGCCTCCAAAAGCTTGGAATGATAACCATAAATCACTCTAATATTGAAGAGATATCAACTAAAAAAATGCTAATTAGAGCACATGGCGAGCCACCTGAGACTTACAAATTAGCAAAGAGTAATAATGTCGAAATTATTGATGCAACCTGTCCTGTTGTATTAAACCTTCAAAAAAAGATTAAAGAAAAGTTTCTCGAAAACCTTGATAATCAAATAGTTATTTTTGGAAAAAAGGGACATGCCGAAGTAAATGGGCTTGTTGGACAAACAAATGGCAAAGCCTTAGTTATAAGCAATATCGAAGAAGCTGACAATATTGATATTAACAAACCAGTATTTTTATTCTCGCAAACCACCTCTGATTATCAGGAGTATTGCAAAATAGAGACATATCTAAAGGAAAAGTCCATTACTGCTTATGGAAATATCGACAATATTACGGTTTTTCAAACAATTTGTCCCAGCGTAAAAAATCGAATACCACGACTGAGGGATTTTTGCAAAAATAACGAGTTAATATTATTTGTAAGTGATTACAAATCCAGCAATGGCAGTATGCTTTTTAAAGTTTGTAAAGATACAAATATTCATAGTTATTTTGTAACATCACCAGATGAATTACAAAAAGATTGGTTTAAAAATAAATCTTTGGTGGGGATAAGCGGAGCAACATCAACTCCATTATGGCTAATGGAACAAATCAAAAAAAAGGTAAACACATTAATTTAAAATATACAAGATTATTTATTTTCGTAAAACAAAACAATTCTACAAAAATAACGTACACAATACAATTATAGAATAATAAAAATATAACTTAATACAAATAAAAATTATGTCTAAAATAAAAAAGATAGCAATCTTAACTTCAGGTGGAGATTCTCCAGGAATGAATGCAGCCATTCGTGCGGTTGTTCGTAAAGGGCTTTTCGAAAATGTTGAAGTTATGGGAGTTTTACGAGGTTATGAAGGATTAATTAATAACGATTTTATCCCTTTAAACTCCAAATCGGTTGGAAATATTATTCAACGTGGTGGCACTATTCTTAAGACTGCTCGTAGCGAAAGGTTTTTAACACCCGAAGGACGTTCCATAGCTCATGAAAACTTATTAAAAAACAAGTGTGATGCACTAGTTGTTATAGGGGGAGACGGAACTTTTAAAGGAGCTAGAATATTTAGTGAAGAGCATAATCTACCTATTGTTGGAATACCAGGTACGATTGATAACGATTTATATGGAACTGATATGACAATTGGTTTTGATACTGCTTTAAATACTGTTATCGAAGCAGTTGATAAGATACGAGATACAGCAGCCTCACACGAAAGGATTTTCTTTGTTGAAGTTATGGGGCGGGACGCTGGATTTATTGCTTTACGCAGCGGAATTGCTTGCGGAGCTGAGGCTGTTTTGGTTCCCGAAGTACAAACAGACTTAAAAGAATTGCATAATCATCTAACAAATTGTATGTCCAAAAAGAAGACATCCTCAATTATTCTGGTTGCAGAAGGTGATGATGCAGGTGGTGCATTTAGTATTAGAGACGAAATGGAAAGATATGGCGGAGAATTTGATATGAAAGTTACTGTCTTAGGACATATTCAAAGAGGTGGGCCACCGTCAGCTTATGATAGATATATTGCCACCAAACTTGGAGTTGCAGCAGTTGAATCTTTACTTGATGATCAACGAAGCATAATGGTCGGAATGTTACATCGTACGGTTGTGAATGTGCCGTTTAATCAAACTATCAAACATCATAAAAATATTGATCAAGAATTACTTAATATGGTAGATATTTTAAACACATAAGTTCTAATTATGTCGGGATACAGATTTGCTGAAATACTACTGCCTGTTCCTCTGCATCAAACATTTACATACAGAATCCCAAAAGAATTTGACGGTAAAATTACTAAGGGACTTAGAGTTACTGTAAATTTTGGTAAACGAAAACTATATACTGGAATTGTGATTTCTGTACATAATAAGATTCCTGATTTTGAAGCAAAAGATATCGAAGATTATTATGAGGAGCAAAAATTTGTTACAGAGCATCAATTACAATTGTGGAAATGGATAGCGGAGTACTACTGCTGTGCACAAGGCGATGTCCTTAATGCAGCAGTACCTTCGGCATTAATCCCGTCAAGTAAATCAGGATTTTATTACGATGATACAAATAATTTTGACGGAGACCTTAACGAAGCAGAAAACAAAATTGTCGCATTTATGCAAAATGTCAAAATATCCGAATTAGATAAAATTGCTGAAGCTACAACTATCAAAAACCCAATGCGTCAGTTGCAATCTCTGCAGCAAAAAGGTATAATTAACATCAATCAAAACATACACAAAAAATATAAACCAGTTTACAAAAACTACATTGTTTTTAAAAATGAATTTATCGAAAATCATGCAGAGGAATACGAAAAACTAAACAAAAAAGCATCCAGACAAAAAGACATTATCAATTTTTTAAACAATGAATTATTAAAATCAAAACAAACTAAAATTGAGATTGAAGAAAGCGAAATAATAAAAACGCTATCTGTTAGTAAAACAAGCATTATAGGTTTAGAAAAAAAAGGACTTATCTCAACCGAAAAACGTGAAGTTAGCCGAATTGAACAATTTGATACCCAAAAAGTGGCAAGTCCTAAGCTAAGCGAAGCTCAACAAATAGCTTTTGATTCTACAAAAGAAGGAATTCGCAAAAAAAAGCCAGTTTTATTACATGGAATAACATCAAGTGGTAAAACAGAAATATATATAAAACTCATCGAAGAAGTTGTTAATAAAGGCAAACAAGCATTATATATGTTACCCGAAATTGCTTTAACAACTCAAATGATATTGCGTTTACGAAAACATTTTGGAGACAAAATAGGAGTTTTTCATAGTAAATATTCGCTAAACAGCCGAAGTGAGATTTATCAAAAATTATTAAAGAGTGAATATAATGTTATTTTAGGAGTTCGCTCATCTATTTTTTTGCCATTTCAAGATTTAGGAATAATAATCGTTGATGAGGAGCATGAAAGTTCTTATAAACAACAAAACCCAGATCCGAGATACAATGCCCGCGATGTAGCAATTGTTTTAAGCAATATTCATAAATGCCCTGTGGTTTTAGGGTCGGCAACACCTTCGGTCGAATCGTACAATAATGCAATAAATGGAAAATATAAATTAGTAGAGCTGAACACAAGATATGGAGATGTCGCATTACCAGAAATTTCGATTGTTGACATCAAAGATGGATATAGGCGTAAAATTATGAAAGGTCATTTTCATCCCGATTTGTTAAACAGTATTAAAACCACTTTAGACAAAAAAGAGCAAGTAATACTTTTTCAAAACCGTAGAGGATATGCTCCGTATTTGGAATGTAAAGATTGTGGTTGGGTGCCTCATTGTAACTCATGTAACGTAAGTTTAACTTATCACAAATTTGGAAATTCATTAACATGTCATTATTGTGGCGAAAAATTTGGAATGGTATATATTTGCCAGTCATGTGGAAGTACAAAACTAACAACAAAAGGTCTTGGTACAGAGCAAATTGAGGATGAGATTACAAGTTTTTTTCCTGAAGTACGAGTTGCTCGGCTTGATTTTGATACCGCCAAAACAAATAAATCTTACGAAAGGATATTCAAAGATTTTGCGAATTACAATACAGATATACTTGTAGGCACGCAAATGATTACTAAAGGGCTTGATTTTGAAAGGCTTAGTTTAGTTGGGATATTAAATGCAGACAATATGCTTAACTTTCCCGATTTTAGAGCATTTGAGAGAGCCTATCAGTTGTTTGCACAAGTTAGTGGACGAGCAGGACGACGAAAAAAACAAGGCAAAGTACTTATCCAAACTTACAATCCTTCGCATCAAATACTGGCACATGTTTTAAATAACGATTATCTGTCAATGTTTAAGGATCAGATAAATGAGAGAGCTGCGTTTAGGTATCCTCCCGACTGGAGTTTTATCATCATTAAACTAAAAAACAAGGACAAACAAAAAGTACATGATGCTGCCAATACATTAGCAAACAAGCTCAAGTTAAATCTCTACGAGAGAGTTAAAGGACCTGAGGAACCATTAATTAATCGTATTAAAAACCTCTATATTCTCAATATCCATTTACGATTTGAAAAGAAAATCTCATCGGCAAAGATTAAAATGTTTATTATTGATCAAATTGCAAGTATCAAAGCTAATAAAGAGCTAAATTCAACAAGTTTTGAGATAGATGTTGACCCAATTTAGGTTTGAAAGTTACCCACAAGTTAAAAAAACCAAAAGGGCTGTTTCTCTTTCTCGATTGAAAAACATTGAGAAAACAAATTTAACTTCTAAATTTGACAAAAATGACAAGTTATCTTGGATGCATTTGTCTCTATTGGCGGCACATTAAAAGAAATAAGAGAAACTAAGGGTTTTCAACTTCAAGAAGTTGCTAAAGAAACTGCAATAAATTACACAATATTAAGCCGAATTGAAACAGGTAAAAGACGTCCGACCAAACCGCAAGTACAAAACTTGGCAAACTTTTAAAATTACAGCGAAGAAACATTAATTAAACACTTAATTAGCGACAAAATATTGTATGAAGTTCAAAGTGAAGATTTTGGACTTGAAGGTTTTCATCTTGCCGAACAAAAAATAAAATACGGATTATCGCTATTCAACGGTTATAAGTATCCGTATAAGCAAGTACACTATGAAATTACTTTTAAAAAACTATAGT
>CAYNKH010000107.1:0-9814 GCA_964397745.1 uncultured Bacteroidales bacterium
TGGTTGTTGCTGATGAACAAATTGGGCTTGCTGCAGCAGTTGCTGATGTTATTCCGACATTTGCATTAACTGTAACAGTAACATTTGCACAAGATGTTGTATTGCATGTCCCTATTCGACGTACATAATATGTTGTCGTTGTACTTGGTGCTACAGATAATGCAGATGCTATTCCCAACACAGCACCAGAACCGCAACCACCAGCATACCATTGATAAGTTGCTCCTGGAGCACTTATACCTCCAACTGCCGTTAACATTGTATTATCACCAGAACATATTGTTGTTGTACCTGATATTGAAGTTGGTGGTGTAGATTCAAAATTAGAAATATCAAATTCGGCAATAAAATCTGTTTGCCCGCTCGCTCCCTCCTTATCAGAATGAAAATATGCTCCTCCTCCAGGATCAACAGTAGTAATTGTATAAGCATTATCTAATACTCCGCATTGAACCAATGTTGTTCCACATACTGTTGAATTTAATCCAAGCCCTCCTGAAGACATATATGTTTTATTTCCAAAATAGCTTGCCCACTTCTGAACACCGCTTATATTAAATTGGGAGAGTACAACTGCATAATCACCTGTTTGGGATGACTGATTGTAGCTTCCTGCGAGGGTCTGTGTTGGGAAAGTATTAGTAGTCCTACTTATCCCCGACACAAATATATTATCATTCTCATCAATTGCTAGACCTTTAAAATCTGTTCCATCACTAGTTCCATTTCCTCCACAGTAGGTAGCCCATTTTCTTACACCTCCGTTAGAAAACTGTAAAATAACTCCATCGCAAACAGAAGAACTACCAGTTGATAACGTATTCTTATAAAACGCTCCACCTCCTGGGTTATACCACGGAAAATTAGTGGCGTTTGCTCTTCCCACAAGAATAACATCACCATTTGATGCTACCTTCAAATCTCGACAATCCTGCCACAGCATTGGTCCGCTAACATGCACTCCCCCGTACAGTGTACACCAGTTAAGAGATCCATTATTAGCGAATTTAAAGATTTGAATCTTACGACCATTGCCACAAGCGACACCATCAACATAAGCACCTCCAGGATTCACAGTTGTATAAGTACCACTACCAGAGCCTCCAATAAAAATATTATTATTGGCATCAATATCAACTGAAGTATTATTACCATTGTAGTCATCGAAAGCACCCTGACAAATATATGTACTCCATTCAAGAACTCCTGTGGCAGAAAATCGATGAAGCGTTGGAACGCTGGATTCTACAGATGTTCCATAATAATAATGACTACCTCCAGGGTTTGCCAATGGCATGGGATTCCATGAAGGAGGAGTATAGGTTTCTCCAGTAATCACGAGTTTATCGTTATTATCAATAGTAATTCCACAAAGATCTAATCCTGAACTTGATGAACCTGAAGTTTTATTAAACATAGTAGCCCAAAGGCGCATACCTGCAGAAGAAAATTTGAGAATAAAATTACGGCTATTACCCTGCTCTGTTTCGTAATACGCTCCTCCACCCATATCTTGAAGGGGAAAAGAAGCAGGAGGATTTGCATAAATATAAGAAACACTACCAATGATGTACAAGTTGGAGTTTTTATCCATGGTAACACACTGATTCGAGTAATTTAAGCTTGCAGATTGGCTGCTAGCGTAATATGTGGCCCACACAATTTGTTTGCTGCTGTTAAATTTCATTATTGTCAACTGCAAACCAGTAGAACCTCCCGTTTGAATATATTCACCTCCAGGATTTATTACAGGGAAATTTGTGTTGTTATATGTATTCTGTACAATAAACATATTACCATCGGAATCCCAAACGGGATTAGTATAACTGGAAGCCGCAGAGGTAGATCCATCATAAAAATAAGTTGACCAACTTAAAGATGGATCAATAGTTACTGGTTGAGTCCTATCATATTCTCCAAGTTGAAACATTATTGTATCGTTGCATACAATAAATTCCGATTCAATAATTTCTCCGTTTTGGAAACTAAGAGGAGTATCTTCAATAATTTGACCAAGTAATATTTTCACAACAGCATTGCCTTCTTCATCAATACTTACATTTTCCTGACCTTTATAAAGAATTTTAATAAGCGATGGGTCTGCTTCGGCGGAAATCTCAAAATCATACTTTAATTTTCCTGATTTTACATAAAAAATCAGGTCAATTCCAGGATATACATTAGCATATCTTATGTTTTCAAAAATAGGAATATTCATTAAACCATCTGGATGCTGAGGATTGAAATAATTACGCTTTTCGAACATCTCATTTTCACCTAAAGGACTACTGAATGTTGCTCCTGGAAAAGTAATATCAATGCGGTAAAATTCTCCTTCTCGATTTATTAGGTCTCCTTTATATTCGTCATTAGAGATTTGTTTCATAATATCTTCCCATTCTTTATCAGAATATGGATTTGAAATCTCCCCAGAGCGTATTTTATCAAATTCGGAGGACTCGATTTTTCTAAAATAAAACACAACGCCTTCGTTGGTAAAGAATACACTTGCTCCTGATATATTGGAAACAAAGTAAACATCACTGCGAAATCTCCCATCTTCATCAAATATCTGCCCCTTGTTTGCTTCAAATCCCTGACTTAATTTAAAATCACCATTTACTAGCCCTTGACTCTCGCTATACTGCACATTATTATTAATTAATTGTGCAAACACCAAATTATTAAAACAAACAAAACAAACAGTAAATAAAGTAAACAAGTAATACTTTCTCATAACAATGCTAATTATTTATAAACTATAACAAAATAAACGTACAACAATAACAATTAATAAATTCCTCCACTTTCAATTAACAAAAATAACTAAAACAATTAAAAAAACAATTTTTATTTTAATAAAATCGTTAAATCAAGTAAATTTAAAACATTACGCCTAATTTCTTTTCTCAATTCACAAGAAAACCCGAAACACTAATCTCATAAAACAACCGCAAGATAGCACAATAGATACATTTAATCCCAAATAACAAGCAACCCAAACAACAATCGCTAAAAAAAATAATAGCAAAGTCTTCCGCTATCAAAATAATTATAAAACATATTTAACAAGACAACAATTAAACAAACATCACTCCCAAATTTAAGCAAATCTTACCAAAAACAAAAATAATCAAGAATCGAAAACCACCAATTACTCTATCATTTCAAATTTCTCTGCAAAAATAAATGACAACAAAAGCACTAAATTCTATTTGGATGCTCTAATGAGGCCACCGCAACTTAATAGTTTGTCGAAGCAATTAATATAGAGATGTTCTCATCTCCAAATTTTTTAGTTCTGAACTTTAAAAACTATGTCGAACTTAGGTTAATAATGCAACAAAGTATAATTTAAGAAAACAAACAGCCATTATGCTGAAATCTACATAGTATTTTTTTTATATCTTTGCATAAAAAGTACTAATTATATAATAGTGTCCGCACGAAAACTATAAACATTTAAGACTTTAACTTTTTTTTGTGGTTACTATACATATAACAACCTAATGTTATGATAAAAAAAAGACTATTATTTGTTATTTGCGTATTATTTATTTTAGGTTTATGCCCACTTACGCTTATTGCACAAGGTGTAGCAATAAATACTGACGGTTCATCTCTCCCCACTTCTGACGGCGCAGCCTACTGACCATTTATGACATCTTTCCCAACTCTTCCCTTCTCCCCTCACTCCACAGGAAACACATTGTTATCCAAATACAATCTAATAGTTTTAATTTTATTCATATCATCATTTTCGCCTTTTTGGATTTCCTCAAGTTGCGAATTAAAATCAAGTTTCCATGTCGTATCGGCAAAAGTAAAAACTCTCAAAATGGTTCCCTGCTGCGGATGATCTTGACCATGATAAACTGTCCAAGCATATTCTTTGCCTCTGGTAAATTTTGTGTCATCAAAAACCAAATTATATGTACTATCAGTTAATAATAAATTATATGGCTGCTCCCATGTTTCGGCATCATAAACTTTTAAGTAAATATTTTTTTGATTAGGATTAGACCAATTAAGTGCAATAGTATCCCGAATAAAAACTGCCTCATCAAAAGGACTTATCAGAATATCACCAACAGCACGATACACACCACCACTACGTCGCACTTTCTCATCTTCCTGAATCATATTATCTGCAATATATTCAAAAAACTCCTCGGTAAGATTACTATTACCAACATCTTTATATATCTCGTTAAGATCAGCGATAGAATACTCCCCTGGCTTGTTTATCCCCATGGGAACTTCGTCTTTATTCGTTAAAACGATATAAGAATTTGCACATAATTTAATTGTGCTTTTATTAGAAATATACGAATCTCGTACCGGATTTATCTCTTTTCCTTTATCAACTATTTTGGGTAAACCCGAAAAATAGAAAATTTTATATTCACTTATTTGAGCGCTTAGACTTAGACCTAAGAAAATCAAACCGAATAATACTGCGTAAAACTTTTTTTCTTTCATCTTTTGTATAATTAAATTTTTGGGTTAAATAAGTATCTATTTTAAACAATTCTAATGTTTCTTCATAAAGATAAAGCACTTCAATGCACAAAACCAATGCCAAAACAGTTGGAACCATGTTAATTTTAAACCCCCAACTACTAAAAATCATAAATGTACCCCACAAAACCATAACAATCAAAATAAACTGAATAGGTTTAGATAAGATATCAAAAAACCTCGATCCATGCACATAATAATACACCAACCACATGGTAAATAATAACAAAATTACAAAAGCAAGTAAAAAATTTGTCCAATTAGGAAACTTGTCAATAAAATCTTTCGAAAGTATCATACTAATTATATGAGCATGAATTTCGATACCTTTTGCATCGGCATATCCATAATCAGATTTTTGCAATGGTGAAAAATGAGAATCCAAAGTATCGGAAGGTGCACCTGAATACATTCTCACATATCCCATTAAAACAATTTTATCTTCAATTATGCTTAAATTTAAGTTGGTATCAGAGATTTCTTCATAATCAAAAATAATAAAAGGCATTTTACCTCCCCGATAATTTATCAATTCGGTTTGATCTCGTCGTCCAGCAAACTCTAAAAACAATTCTTTATCGTACCGACTTACAATTTCCATCGAAAACGAATTAATTATAGTATCTCCAAATTTTATAAACTTATCAAACTCTCTCACAATTTTTGGATTTGCCTGCATTTCAAGATGTCCTACTGGGTGGTCTCCAAAAAACTCATTTGTCCTTTCAATACCTTTAGCCTCATCATTTTCATAGATACCAAAACCACCCAAAACAATATTATCGCCACTATTTAATGCTTGCTGCAAATAAAAGTCGTCCATTCCACGTCTATCTGCAAAAACAGCATCAATCCCAATTACAGCAGGCTTATATTTCTGAATATCAAAAACTAAATCGGCAATACCACGCCGATCGAGATCACCAATATTAACTATAAAAATATTAGTGTCAGTAGGCATTTCATCATTGAGAAACTCTGAATAATAAAGATCAGTAAAGTCAAAATTATCGATAAACTCATCAAAAGGATTAAATAAATCTATTGAATCAATAATTGCCCAAAAAAAAGCAAATGCAATAAAAGTAAAAATACTTATGATTAATGCATCCCAAAACACAATATATTTTTTTACTTTTCCAGACATCTTATTACATTTGCAAAATAATTATACAAATATAAGTATTAATCAAACACAACTAAAAATGAAAACAATTATTTTATTCGCAACTTGCTTAATGATTTCTGCATTTAGTTTTTCACAAATCACTATTGAAGAAACAGACCTAATGATGGCTGGAGACACTTTCCTGATACACGTTGATTTAAATCCAACTATTTCAGTTGACCTTAGCCTTGGCACAGGTTTAACGTGGGATTTTACAGGTTTACAAAACGACATGTCAAATTTTGCATGTTATGCTTCACCAAATGACTTGGAATTTATTGATGATTTTCCGCAATCAGAGTTTTACACTTACGGACCTGGCTATATTTATGCTGGACCCGGTGGTGGTGCACCTCTAGATAATTGGGGTTATATGATGTTTTATACAAATCCAGATGGGCTGTTTGCTGAAGGATTTTATTCAGATTATGGAATGGGATATCGCAGTACAATGAACACTCCTCCCGAGATGCTAATGTTTACTCCTGCATCTTATCTTGGAGAGCAAACATATTATTCGAGTTGGGAAGTTGTTGTTGACGAAAACAATATGGACTATGACACAATTTACAGACGTAATATAAATAAAAGTTTTATTGCAGATGCTTGGGGAAGTTTAACTAGTGATTATGGCAGTTTTGACGTAATCAGAATTCACGAAACCGGAATTAATGTCGATTCTATTTTTGGATATGTCGGTACCACAACAGTATTCTCAACGGAAGTTTCTCGTGATACAATAAACAATTACTACTTCTGGGCAAAAGATGTACGCAACCCAATTGTAACTGTTCATTGCGATTATGAAGACAATATTGAAAGAATTGACTATTTGATGGGAGTAATTTATTCCGATAATTCACTAAACTCTTTTGATAACGAGCATAAAATATATCCAAACCCTGCTGAGGATTACATTATTCTCGAAAACTTTAAAGAAACTGTAGAAATATACAATTTATTTGGACAATCAATAACAAAAATAAACAACCCTCACCAATTACAAAAAATTGACATTAGTATGTTAAAATCAGGGATGTATTTTCTAAAGACTAAATCTGGAAAAACCAATAGTTTTGTTGTTTACTAAATAAAATTTGTACAACAAAAAAAACTAGTAATCTCGGCTTACTGCAACTAAAAAGCCCAAACCTCGCTACCGCACGATTGCATCGTGCGGTAGTGGGTAAACTTTTGTCCGTTTACCCGAAAAATCCGCTATAAATTATGTTTAACTAATTACAAAATTCTACTTTCGCCGATTTTTGACAAACGAACAGCAATCAACAAATCAAATAAATATTTTTCAAAATTATTCTACCAAACTCATTCGCTATAAAAAAAGAAATACATGTAATATATTTCACTATTATCTATATTTTACATACAACGCATATTTATACAACCAATCTTTTTTTTTATTATATTAGCAACCTTAAACAAGTTTTTACGTTACACATATAATAATAAGAGTAAGAGAGAGTGTTATAGATTGTTGTAATAATTGCTAAATAATGAAAAAGTTTACTTGCTTATGCTTTGCAATAATAATGGTGTTTGGTAGCTTTGCTATTGCACAAAACTCAACCATTAAAACTACTGAGAGTCAGACACAAACAGAAACCGTACAAGTCAAAAAGCAAATGTCAAAAGATTTGAATTTTGAAAAAGTTTCCCTCAAAAAAAGTTTGCCACTCGAAAGAGCCAACAATACCAACACAATAAATACGAAATCTACGAACACCATTTCGAATATTGTACCAGACACAATTAATAATAGACAAACAGCTATTATTAAGGACAAACCTGTTGTATTAAAAGGAGATAAACTTACGTATAAACCCAACACCAATCAACCAAAAAGTGGCGGAGCAATAGTGGCTCCGATAAACGACGATATTTGCAGTGCTTATACCTTACCGTTAAAAGGTGTGAGTCTCAATAATCAAACAAACTATGGTTCTACAGCAGATTACGCTGGTGGTTGTATCCCAATAGGAGTTACTACTGTTTTTTATTCATTTACCTTAACGGGATCAAATGATATGATTACCATCACATTAAGTGATTTTATAGAATTCAACAAACAGCTAAATATTATGTTGTTAAGCGGCTCGTGCGACACTCCTAATGCCATAACAACTCAGAGCACTACAAGCCCATCTAATGAAGCTGGAATAATTGAGCATTCATTTTATGGCTTAAATTCTGGAATAACATATTATATAATGATTGCTTCGCTACCAGAGACCGAAAACCAATTTACAAATTATACTATTAGTGGTCAGCAAAGGTCCACTCCTACACGTATCACAGGTGACGAACAAGATTGTTTTGGTGCAGTTTCGGTATGTGATAATACATACTCCCAAACAAATTCATACACTGGTGTAGGTAGTTCAGATGAATTAAATAATGGTGCTACTTGCTTATACAGTGGTGAAACAAACTCTGTTTGGTATGTCTTTTCACCCCAAACAAGTGGGAGCTTCTTTTTCGAAATTGTAACATTAAATGATTATGACTGGGCTCTCTACGATTTAACAGATATCGGTGGATGCGATTATATTTCAAGTGCAGATCCTGTTTTATGTAATTATTCTGGTACATACGGAAACACTGGTACAAATAATACTGTGGACAATAATATTCCAAGATCAATTGGTGCAGGAGGAAGTCCATATATGCCTGGAATAGATGTTACTGCAGAAAACACTTATGCTTTACTTGTAAATAACTATACAGCAGATGCAAATGGCTACTCTCTCTCTTTCAGCGGCACAGCTTCAATTACCGATAATCCAGATGGAACCCCATCTACTGGAGCATATCCTAGCATGAGTTCCGCTAGTGTTTCTTGCACAGCAAATACGATAAATGTTCCAATGAGCGAATTAATTGATTGCTCAAGTATTAGCAGTGCAGGTTTTACTCTAACAAACACAACTACAAGTGCAGATTTTACTTCAGCAATGACTACTTTCAATGGACAAAATTGTGCGAGCTCCGAATTAACATCAACCCTAATTATTGGACATAATGGCTCATTAACAACATGACAATACGAACTTAAAGTTAATACCGCCAGTACAATTTACGATAAATGCGGAAACCTCCTACAAATTGGTGGAACTGTATCTTTTAATTATTTGGCGCCTTTAAGTCTTACTGCTAGCAAAACCAATATTTGTAGTGGAGAAAGCATAAACTTAAATGCTGAGGGAGCTGATAACTGCTCTGTAACTTATACGCTTGTACCTGGCGGAGCAACTAATAATACTAATGGAGAATTTAATGGATTAACTCCAGCAATAACATCAACTTACACAGTTTCGGCTACTTATGGCGGATGCACTCGCACAGCCACAGAAACTGTTAATGTCGAAGGCAATATTATTGTTAATGTGGATCCTGCTGCAAAAACAGTTTGCGACTTTACAAGCCCCGTTGTTTTAACGGCCTCAACAAGTATTAACGGAACGCCTTGTGTTGGTTGTATTCACACTTGGTCAACAACTGAAACAACAGATATTATAAATATTAATGCAGCAGGAACATATACAGTTACAGCAGTTACAGCAAGTGGTTGTGCAAGTAGTAATACAGCATCTAGCACAATTACATTAGCAAGTAGTGGAACTGGTGGTGGTAGCTGCGATGTAATTTATGTTTCTCCCTCTGGTAGTGGTGATGGATATACCAAAGAAGCCCCTACAAGTTTAGCAGATGCAGTTGCAAAAGCAAGATGTACAAACACAGATATTAAAATGATGGTGGGAGTTTATACTTTAACAAACTTCCAGGTTGTACCAAGTTATATTACTATTGATGGCGGTTACAATTCCGATTTTACAACTAAAAGTAGCGATATGAGTGGAGGTACAAACTCTACAACTATTCGTAGAACAAGCTCCGCAGATACTGGTTTTGCGGGTGAATGTTCAGCTTTTAGAGTCGAAAATGCTGCTGAAGATTTTCGAATACAAAACTTAAGAATTGAAATGCCAGGCTCTACAAATGTTCCAGGACACACAGCAGCCGCTGGACTTGTAAGCTATGGAATTAAACTAGGAACAGGCTGCACTAATTATAATATTGTACGATGCTATATTGACGCTGGAGTGG
>CAYNKH010000108.1:0-9698 GCA_964397745.1 uncultured Bacteroidales bacterium
GCATAATTATTTTTATTAATATTTTAGCCCTACGGACTATAAAACTAATTATTGTCAAAATGCAATATGCGGAAGCGTATTCTTCTGGATTGCTCAGATTTATTTGCAATCAGAGTGTTTTGTAACTTTCCATCATCCATCTTTTTGCGATTATAGAATCGTTAAAAAAATCTGCATTTTTAAAACTACACCGAACTCAGATTTAAAGTATCGACTTCACAAGTCTTAATTTATGCGTGTATCGTTTTATATGCTTATTATAAATACCTTGATGATCAATTGTATCCATTCGCACTTTTCCTGAAGCATGAATAATATTTGCATGATCAATAATTACACCAACGTGTACAATTTCGCCCTCATCATTATCAAAAAAGGCAAGATCGCCAGGATTAGCTTCTGATAAAAAACTAAGAGTGTTTCCTAATCCAACTTGTTTTGAAGCATCTCTTGGGATATTACAACCGACCAAACGATATAACAACTGCGAAAATCCCGAACAATCAAGCCCAAAAGCTGTACGCCCACCCCATAAATAGGGAGTATTTAACATCTCTAAAGATTTTTGGACTATAAATTCTCGTTTATTTTCATGCAATGAACCAAATATAGAATTATTAAAATTATACTTATTTAAGCCAATAGAAAACTCACCTAATTCATCACCATCAACAGGAATAACAGCTCCAGTAGGAATTATTATTTTTTGCTTAAAACCAAGCGTAATCTCCGTTTGGTTTTCATTGCAAATTAATCCCTCAAAAATATAATCTTTACTTACATCTTCTTTTTCAGTAAAAAAACCAATAACACTAGAGTCTATCCAGCCTTCGTAATCGTCATGAATAAGCCTGACTTTTGTCCAATCGTGCCTATGTATAAGTATTTCGAAACATTCACCAAACAATATTTGATTAAGCATTTCCGACTTATGCGACATTCCAGCTCTTAAAGGGATATAACTTATTTCACAAATTCCGATTTTCATTTAAATCATTTTTATTAATTCAAAAGTATATACTTATAGCTTACTTTAATTACAAGAAACATATATTTTTTAACAATTGATTGTAAATTACAAACACATAGTTCAAATTAATCAAAATTTACATGTTTTTTATTGTTATTTCGCCAATTTACGGTCTTTTATATATCTTTACAAAAAAACATTCGGAATGAAGTTTAAAAAATATTCTGTAATCATATATGCAATCACACTATTTTTGTTGAGTGTGGCTTTTGTGGTCTATATTTTTCCTAAAGAGAAGAAGTTTCAATATTCGTTCACGCAAGGTGGACCGTGGTTACATGAGAACCTGATGGCTCCTTTCGATTTTCCTGTTTACAAATCTGACGAGGAAATTACCCAAGAGCAAGACAGCATCCGTAAACACTTTATTCCCTATTATGTTTATGACAGTATCGCTATAAAAACTGCAGTAGATGATTATGCGGTTAAACTTGAAGATATATGGGAAAATGAAGTTAGCCCTAATCTCAAAGATATTGGGGAGTTTAAAAAAAACCTATTGCAAAAAAAGTTTGATTTTTATCTGACCCTTGCAAAGGACTTGCTTCGCGAAACATTTCAAAAAGGAGTAATTGAACTTCCCGATAGTGTATCAGAACAACATAAGTTTCGATTTTATCTGTACGATGGAAAAATAAGCAAACTAAGTTACGCATCTTCTTATGTTCTTTTACGTGATGTTCAAGACGATTTAAACGATATTTTTAATAAATCTGGACTACGGGAGACAGATTCCTTATCAGGGTTTAAAATCAAAAATTATATCAAGTCTCACAAACTACTTCCCAGCATCGTGTATGATACAGATATGAACACAAACATTCTTACGAGCCAACTTGATGCAGTTTCAACATCGCGTGGTATGGTACAAAAGGGCGAATTGATAATTTTAAAAGGACATATTGTTGGAATGCACGAAAACAAGGTTCTCTTGTCGTTAAAAAAAGAGGTGGAAACAGATGTGTCTGATGTAAATCATACAATTATAAGTTTTGGTATTGCTCTTTTATTTTTATCGCTCTACTTTATCTTATTCTTATATCTTTTTTATCACGACAAGAAAATACTTAATAGTTTTAAAGCGAATACATTTATTGCCCTGCAAATGCTATTGCTCATCGTAAGTGTATTAATCGTTTTTAAATATACCGAGATTAGCATAAATGTAATTCCCTTTGCTTTAATACCACTATTAATCTATACTTTTTACAAGTTCCATGTTTCATTCATAGTATTTTTAGTGTCAATTATTATTGTGGGATTTTTTGCTCCTAATAGTTTTGAATTTATTTTTATTCAAACAATAACAGGCTTGATTGCAATGTTTAGTTTGCGAAATACACGAAAACGCAGCCAGATTTTTATTTCTGGAATTTATGTTTTTATAACATATATTGTTCTACACTTTGGGTTTATTTTAATGAAACAGGGCGATTTCTCGAATTTAATATCCAATGATATTTATATCTATGGTATTAGTTCGGTTTTACTAGTATTGTATTTACCTATTGTTTATCTGTATGAAAAATTCTTCGGCTTTTTATCAGATTTCACTTTAATGGAATTATGTGATACCAACAATCCAGCATTGCGTCAACTTGCCGAAAAAACTCCTGGCACCTTTCAACATTCGGTACAGGTTGCAAATTTAGTAGAATCGGTTACACGAGAGTTAGGAGGCAATTATATGCTTGCACGAGCAGGAGCACTTTATCATGACATAGGGAAATCTGTCCACCCCGAATATTTTATCGAAAATCAAAATGGACCAAATATTCACGATAAATTAGATTTTGAGGAAAGTGCACAAAAGATTATTTCTCATATACCTTTGGGTGTTGAACTTGCAAAAAAACATAATCTTCCAGCACAAGTTATCGACTTTATAACTATGCACCACGGAACAAGTCTTACTAAATACTTTTATAACTCATGGATAAACGAAAATCCAAACTTGACTCCAAATATTAATAATTTTAAATATCCAGGACCAAAACCAAACAGTATTGAGACAGCTGTAATGATGATGGCTGACGCAATTGAGGCGGCCTCACGTACACTGGATATTTATAGTCCCGAGTCAATTGATAAACTAGTTTCTGTAATAATAGACTCCCAATTAAACGATGGGCAATACGATGATGTAGAGATAACTTTAAAACAAATATCGCAAGCAAAGAAAATGTTTTCTCAAAAAATTAACAATATTTATCACTCACGTATTGTATATCCTGAAATTAATGCGAATAAAAATTAATAAAAACAATATATTTGCAAACTTTATGTTATAAATATGTTTTTATAACCAATGTACAAAAAAACTTGCTTTAACATATTACTTTTTGTCTTTCTGAGTGTTGTTATCAATGCACAGACAGCTTTTATTAATGGGTTTGTGTATGATGCAAAATCAAATCCAGTACAATTTGCCAATGTAAGTGTTAAAAATAAAGCCATAGGCACAGCTACCGACAAATATGGATACTTTGAAATAAGTGTTCCTGCAAATCAGGACATTACAATTGAAGTTTCATATTTAAGCTACCAGACTTACACCGAGAAGTTTAAACTAGCCAACGGAGAGCAAAAAGAAATCAAAATATATCTAAAAGAATCATATACAGTTTTACCAGAGGCAAATATTGGTGCCAACACCGAAAGATTTGCTCCTGCCGTTCGTTTAAATCCAGAAATATCAATGAACATCCCTACTGTTGGTGGGTTTGAAGATATTCTTAAAGCCTTACCATCAGTGTCATCTAATAATGAACTAAGCAGCCAATATAATGTTAGAGGAGGTAATTTTGATGAAAATCTGATATTTGTAAATGACGTTGAAATTTATCGTCCATTATTAATTCGCTCTGGACAGCAAGAGGGCCTTAGCTTTATTAATTCGGATATGGTATCTGCAATAGTTTTTTCGGCCGGTGGTTTTGATGCAAAATATGGCGATAAAATGTCATCTGTACTCGATATTAAATATCGTAAGCCCAAAGAATTTGGCGGAACAGTTTCGGCTAGTTTATTAGGTGCAAACCTACACTTAGAAGGAACTAGCAGAAACCACCTTTTAAAATATAACACAGGATTACGATATAAAACTACAAAATACCTTTTATCATCAATGGATATGGCAGGCGAATACGACCCCACATATCTCGATTTTCAGGCTTTTGTTACGTACGACATTAGCGAAAAACTTGAATTATCCTTTCTCGGTAATTTAAATAATAATAAATATAGCTTTATTCCTGAAGACCGCGAAACATCATGGGGCACACTTGACGAAGCACTTAAAATAATGATGTATTTCGAAGGTCAAGAATTAGACAAGTTTACAAACTCTACTGCGGCATTTACTGGAACATATAAAGCGAATCAAGATCTTACAATGAAGTTTATAGTGTCTGGATATTATACCTCCGAGAGAGAATCGTACGATATTCTTGGGCAATATTTTCTTAATGAATTAGACAAACAATTAGGATCGGATAATATGGGCGATAGCGTTGCAAATATTGGTGTTGGCTCCTACCTAAATCATGCCCGAAACGACTTAACTGGATATGTGTTAACCTCCAAATATTTGGCAGATTACAAATACAAAGACCACCATTTTGCTTGGGGTGCACAATACAATTACGAACTTTTTGATTATAGTGTTCACGAATGGGAAATGCTTGACTCTGCTGGATATTCCATGCCTTACAACTATTCGGGAGCAGTCGCTAATAGAGATATCGTGCCTTTGTTTTTTACTGATATTGCAGGAATTAATTTTGCTAGTAACAGGCTTAATGCTTTTTTTCAAGATTCTTATTTAATAAAAATTGATAGCACGGAGTTATCTCTTGGAGGTGGAATAAGATTAAATTATTGGGATTTTAACAACGAGTTTCTTGCCAGCCCCCGAATTAATGTCGGTTTTAAACCAAACTGGGAGAAAAACTTTGTTTTCAGGTTTTCGACTGGTCTATACCACCAGCCACCATTTTTTAAAGAAGTACGTAAATTAGACGGCACTTTAAATCGTGATATAAAAGCACAATCTTCATTCCATCTTGTTTTGGGTTCAGATTACGAATTTAAAGCTTGGAACCGCCCATTCAAATTGGTTACCGAGGTATATTATAAATATATGTATAATCTTATTCCTTATGATATCGATAATGTAAAGATTAGATATTATGGAGAAAATCTTGCACAGGGCTATTCAACAGGTATTGAAGCAAAGATTAACGGCGAATTTGTTCCAGGCACCGAATCATGGGTTAGCATTGCTCTATCACAAACAATGGAAGATATTGAGGGTGATTTTTACAAATCGAGAGATGAAAAAGGAAATATCGACACCGTTTACCTTGGAATGATACCAAGACCCACTGACCAAAGATTAAATTTTGGTGTGTTTTTTCAAGATTACATTCCAAAGCATGAAACTTGGCAGGCTTATATTAATATATTGTTCGGAACAGGTTTGCCAGTCGAAAAAGCCGATAAACCATATCCACGATTTAAACCATACAGAAGAGTTGATTTAGGAATTTCAAAACAGTTAAAAGGCGACAACAAAAAACTACCTGACTCTAATCCATTTAGACATTTTAAAAACATCTGGTTAACACTCGAAGCTTTTAATCTACTCGATATCAATAATGAAATTTCATACACTTATGTAACCGATATTAGAGGCTGGCAATATGGGGTTCCGAATTATCTTACAGGACTTAGGGTAAACTTGAAGTTGATTATGAGATTTTAGTTATTAATTTTTAATTATTAGTGTTTCAATTATTGCCTTTGCATCAAGCTCCATTTTCGAAAATGCAAATAGTTTTTTACCCAAATCTTTGAGTTATGCACCAATATGAATAAATCTTTGTGCTATTTATAAGATCTTTATCTGGCAGTAATTCTTCTACTTTGACAAAAACGAAATAATTGAATTCAGGCTTTCTTTCAATATTAGTAAATCATCTATCTTTAACTCACTATGGGATAAGCGTTTTATGAGTTCTTTAGGAATTTTCGAGGCTTCTTCTTGTAAACTCTGGCCTTTTTTAGTGAGTTGAACAATGACCTTGCGTTCATCTTTATCTGCACGTTTTCTGTTTAAAAGTCTTTGTTGCTCCATTCTTTTGAGCAAAGGAGTAACAGTATTGGTATTTAAAATCATTTTTTTTGCAATATCATTTACAGAAATAGTGTCATTTTCCCATAAAACCATTAAAACCAAATACTGCGGATAAGTAATCTCCAAATTATCTAAAAAAGGTTGATACTCCCTTATTATTAAGCGCGATGCCGCATAAACAGGGAAGCATAACTGATTTTCTAATTTAAGTTGTTCGTATTCCATAAGTTAAAAATTATAGCCAGCTATTACAATTGATGTTTTATTTTAGAGCGTTTAAAAATTCAACTTCCAATGGCGAAACAGATGGACCGAAATAATGGGTTAAGATCCCATTTTCATCGATGATGTATTTGCCAAAATTCCAATCGGGGGCATGTGCATTCCAGCCATTCATATTTTTATCGGTAAGCCATTTAAAAACCGGTTGCTGTTTGGCATTCTTAAGCACAACACCTTTTACTGTAACAGGAAAAGAAACTCCATAATTTAACTGGCAAAATTGTGCTATTTCACTATCGTTGCTTTTTTCCTGTTCTGCAAAGTCATTGGCCGGAAAGGCGATAATCTGGAGTGTATCGCCAAAACGCTCGTATAAGGTTTGCAATTCGGAATATTGGCCGGTATAACCGCAGTTAGAAGCCGTATTGACCAATATCACTTTTTTACCCTTAAAATCTAAAAAAAGTAGTTCCTTGTTATTATTTAAAAGTACTCTTAGCTCATAAAAGGAAGAAGAAGGTGCCGTTTTTTCTGCATTAAACAATACAGTGCCGTTTTTTCCTTTTTTACCCATTTTGCGTATCATTGGGTACATTTTACGCAGTAATTTTTGTTTAAAAGTTTCGCTCTTTTCTTTTCTTACGGTAATTGAATCATTTGTTTTCATAATGGCGTTTTTTTAAATCGTTAGTATTTTTTGATTCGTGGTTAAATTGTTATTTTGCTCGACGTTTAATCTGGATGTAAGCTTTATAAGCCCCGGTTGACCAAAGTGCCCATGCTACCAATACTGGTTGGAAAAACAACCTAACAAGCCGGGCTTGGTTCGTATCCAATCCAAAAGCATCTATTTGATTGACGTATTGCGAAATGTTTCCAGGAAATATGAGCACAAAGAATATGGCAGCAAACCAACCTACCAATGCTTTCCAATTATATAATACAATTAGTGATAAGCCAAGTGCGATTTCTACAATTCCAGAGAGAATAACCACTAAATCCGTAGGGAGTGCCACCCAATTTGGAACTTGAGCAACAAATTCGAGCCTGTTGAATGTGAGGTGGCTAACACCAGCAAACAATAAACTTACACCCAGTAAAATTCTGAAAGCGGTATGTATGGTTTTTGTTTTTATACCATAAGCCCATTTAAAATTATCAATAAATTTCATAACTATTTTTTTAAACTTGTGATACTTAATAATTTTGTAAACTTATGGATTCAATTAAATAAAATTGCTGTTTGATCCAATGTGCATGATTGGCTTCTTGTTTTTCATATTAGATCTTTTTAAATTTATAAATCGCATAAGACTATGTCGCTCACGATGCAAAAATACAAATATAATTTAATGTCGGAAGCGATATTGTTGTTTTTTAGTAAAAAACTTAAAATACAACGAAAAGAGATGTTATCACACTGAAATTGTGTAATATATAATTGGATGTTTTTCTGTAATAATATAATAAAGAGAGATGCAGCAGATTTACCAATGACTGTGAATAGCACAAAACTTGTGGTCGAAAGAATTTAAAATAGTCTTTTTCGTTCAACCACTTTGCTCACGCAAGTAATCAAAACGAGCAGTGTATCCCATCAAACATCAGTCATTTCAACTCGCCAACCGATGGGGATAAATTTGTTAATTTTGGCCAAAACTTTTATACGATTAAAATCAACGCCCCCTCAAAACTTCCCTTTTCCTGGAAATTTATACTTTTCTTTTGATTCTTGCTCCGAAAAAACATAAAATTTTCCCTTTGCTTGACTACAAAGCTGTCCATCTGTATCAAAAACACTAACTTTGATTTCAGAAATATTTCGTCTAAAAGAGATTTCTTCTGCCTTAATAGTAATTTTTCCCTTGTCCGAACTTAACGGCTTTTTATATCTACAATTAAGCTCCATTGTTACCGCCGATCTTCCGTGTTTTACAAAAACATACCACTCGGCAGTTTCATCCATTAATGTAGCTTGAATACCACCATGTGTAACTCCTTTCCAGCCGTCAAATTCTGGGCGAGGTTGCCATTCACTCCATACTATACTATCTTTTTCGAAAAACTCCATCTGTAAGCCTTGTTTATTTTTAGGCGAACATCCAAAACACATATATTCGGGCGTTAATTCTGCAAAAGCATTATTTACTTTTCTCATATTGCAAAAATAAAAAAAAGGCGGATAAAAAATATTAAACCGCCTTCAAATTAAATAAATATCGTTTAGTTAATGGTAATTTTTTTAGTAAACACTCCTTGCGACAGTTCAACTTCTAAAAAGTAAATGCCTGCATTTTGTTGTGTTAAGTCAATGTTTGTTTCGTCAGAACTAGTTGTAAGTTTTAGAACATCTTGTCCCAAAACATTTTTAACGCTTATTTTTGCATTTGTTTCAGGTAAATTAACAGTTATTGTTCCTGCACTTGGGTTAGGATAGATATGGATTTGTTTAGACAATTCCTCCTTTACGTCAGCTTGAGTTTCAACCACTAAATCATCAATTTTAAATGCAAACTGATCGTTAGACACACATTGTATAGCTAGGTAAACCGACTGACCGTTATATGCTGATAAACTATATGAATATTTTTTCCAATCAGCTATTGTTGTTATTGTTCCACCCGAGATATTAGAAAAACTACCAATACTATTGTTTGTAGTAGATATTAAAACATTAAATTTTTCGTTTGAATAAGTTGTCGAAGCTGCACGTGCCCAAAAGCTAAAAATCGCATTATTTTGTAAAGGTATTTGTGGAGTTATAAACCAATCATTATTAGGCGGTGTAGTAGAAGCAAAACAAGCACCATCTCTTACTCCACCGTGAGCAGCCCATGCTTCATCTAGTGCTGGACTTGTTGCTGTTGAGTTAAAAGCAATAAAAGCTCCAGTATATCCTGAGTTAGTAAACTCAACATCTTGAATTCCATAAGTAGTTGCACCATCACCATCATAAGTAGTGCAAGGTGCGAAATTATCTACTGCAAAATCAGAACAACTTTCAAAATCATAAGAAAAGCCACCACCACTAATAACTGTTATATAACCAGACTTAGTCTCGGAATCACTATCAGAACTTGAATTAACAGTAAGTGTTACATTGTATGTCCCAGGTGTATTATAAGTAATTGTTGGGTTGGTAGCTGCAGAACTTGATGGTGTTCCTCCAGGAAACGACCAGCTACGACTAGTAATTGAACCCCCAACCGATAAGTCTGTAAAGCTTACCTGACCACCAACTAGTACAGTTGTTGGTGAAGCACTAAAATCAGCAACTAAGCCTATATTATTAGGGTCTAAATAATCACA
>CAYNKH010000109.1:0-9649 GCA_964397745.1 uncultured Bacteroidales bacterium
ATTGATTTTCGTGAGACTCTATATATTTATAAATATAATTTGGTTTGATGTCTTTAGTTACAATCTTATTGTTACTGTCGAGTACAAATAAACGTGGGGTTTTATAAGTGCCATAATAAACTTCATAATTTGTTGTGTTTTCTTTATCAAATACATTTATCCACGAAAGTTCGTTTGTGTTTATAAATTCAATCCATTCTTTATTGCTTTTATTATTAGTATTAATTGCCATTACTTCAATGTTTGCTTTCGCAAGTTGTGCATAAACAGTCTTTAATTCTAATAAGGCATCAGTGCAAATATCGCAGTCTGATTCCCAGAAAAATAGGATTTTATAATTTGAGTTTAAATTATATATCGAAGTTTTATTTCCGTCAAGGTCTGTTAAAATCAAATCTTTGGCAATTGAGCCGATAAGGTTATATTGTATGCTTTCGATTCTCAATTTCATTATGTCATAAGCTTGTTGTGTTACCCATTCGGGTTTATGAATCATAAAATAATTTCTATAAACATATACTAAAATTCCTTCAAGTCGCAAATCTGACGGATTTTCATATCTCGAAATTAGATAGCTTAAAATGTATTGTTGAAACTCAATATTATTGTTTGTTTTCGCAATTAAGCTATCAATGTCGGGATATACTTCGCTGAGTTTGTTAACTCTTACATCAAAAAAATAATAACAATAATCTTCGAGTTGTTTGTGAAAAATAAATGCAGGAGTATTTAATAATGAGGCATCAGAGAAATCTATTCTATCAAGATAGTGCTTAGTGTAATATTGGTAGTAAGCAGATGGGTCAGAATATTCTAGTTGCTTGATATTATCTGGAGTTTTAAATGGCTCAAGAATAGTTAATATTTTAAAAAGAAACTTATTAGGTTTTAGCCCTTTTTTGTGTAAGGTGTACAATTTTAATTGAGCATTATTTAGGCTGTCAATTTTGCTTTGTACATAACTTGCTGTATCTTTTTGATACATTTTAAAGAAATTAAGCTCCATTTCCAATTGTGTTCTTTGCTTATTTATTGCTGCAATTTGTTTTTGTAACTCAACAAAAGTCTGATATTGTTTTTCGCCAGTTATCTCTAGTTTATTTAAAACATCTCTATTATCAGTTTTTATTGTGATGTCTTGATCTTTTGCAATAATAAAATCAAATCTAGTTTGTGGTGGAATAATGATAAAGTAAACGCCTGTTTCTAAGATTTTGTCTGAAGAAAAAACAACTAAGCCATTTTTTGCAACAACAGAATCGATGACTTCAAAATCGGGGCCTTTGTGTTTGCCTAGATAAATTAAACTCTCGGGACAATTTTCAATTTCAAGTTTAATATTATAGGCTGATAAATGGAAACTTAGCGTTAAAAACAAAACAAATAAGCCATATTTAATAGCTTTTAAATATGGCTTATCTGAGATGAGTTTGATTTTACTTGTTTTTTTGTTCACGTTTTATCTTTTCTTTAGTAAATTCTACGAGACTTTTAATATTTTCGACTCCGATTCGTTTACCTATAATTTTTTTATCTTTATCTAATACATAAACTACAGGCGTACTGTAGATATCATAAAAATCTCTAAATCTTGAGTGAGGATATGGTCCATCCCAAACATTGTACCAACCGTCTTCTATAAGGTTTTTTGATTCGACAAATTCTTTCCACTCATCTTTATCGTATTGTGTATAGACAGCAAAAACTTTAACATTTAATTCTTTTAAACTGTCTCTATGGTACTTCATGAGTTTTGGAACTTCGGTTTTACAATGTCCACAATGTGGCTCATAAAAAACAAGAGCTATATAATCAGCTTGTATATCGTGCAAATTATAGTATTTGTCATCTAAGCCTTGCATACGTTCTAGGTTGTAGGCAACTGCTCCAAGTTTTGTGGGTGTGATTTTCTCTACCCTTTCGGCTAATTTTGTTAAAAAGGTGCTATCTGCCCAAGTTGCAAGACCACTTAAATACCACTTTTCGGCTATATCCACAAAAACGGCATCGTACCCCATTATTTTTGAGGATTCGAAATAATGCAGTAAGTGAGATGCTGTGAATTGAAACATTAAACTATCGCCTGCATCATAAACTGTTTGAATAATATTATTTGCCTCGGGCAGTAAGGAGTCAACTAATGGAACAACCATTTTGTCGAAATAGTAATTTAGTTTGCCTTCATAAATAGAGGGAGTTCTTAATAATCCACTTTCGGCAAAATCTACATAGTCAAAGTAGTGAGATTTGTAATAATTATATTGAAAAGATGAGTCTGTTATAACTCCAGCTTCGTTTCTTGGAGGATCAGGAATCTCGACCTCTTTCATTGCTAATAGTACTTTTGAAAAGAAAGCATCGGGGTTTTGTTTTACAAGTTTATCCATGTACTCGACTCTTTCCTTATTAAGAGCTTGCATTTCGTCAATTACTCTTTGGTTATCAGTTTCGTTATCTTTTGTTGCTTCATATTCTTTATTGAGTTCCATGCGTCTTTGTTGGATAACTGACATTTTTTTCTGATATTCATTAAAGACAACATTTTCTTTACTTCCTTTAATTTTCATGTGCTCTACAAAATTTGCAGTATCGGTTTCTATCGAAAAATTGTTGTTGTCGGCTATTATAAATTCAAAGTAATTCATGTTTTTTGATGGCATTACTATCAGATAAATACCTTTATTTAATTTTTTGTCGCTTTTGAATATCGCATTCCCTTTGCTGTCAATAACTGTTGTATCGACAACATATTTTTTTTCTCCAAAATGATGGCCTAGATATAATACAGTATCGCTAATTCCATGGATTTTGACTTTAATTTCTTGATTTTGCCCAAATACTCCTATTGTAAATGCAGAAATCAGAAGAGTAAAAAGAAATCGTTTCATAAATGTTTTGTTTTAAATTATAATATGATGCAAATTTAATAAAATTTTATAATGTTTTTTACTATTCAAATTCTTTGCCAAATTAGTTTATTTTATTGTTTTTGATTCTTGTTCGATAAAAATTTTGAGATTTCTCCCGTTGGTCGAAATGACTGGTTGTTTATGGTGTTTGAGAAAGGTTGGGTTTGGTGGCAGTAAACCTGCCACCAAACCCAACCTCCAATAACATAACTGATAGTCATTTCGACCAACGGGAGAAATCTGTTTAAGCATGACTAAATGTCTTATTGAAAATTAGTTTATAAAATTACGACAGTAACAATTACGGAAAATCAGGAGTTCCTAGCATTATTTAACGAGGATTATAGAACAGAAAAATCTCCCAATTAAATAATATAATGTTTGATTTTTATCGGACAATAATAATTTTTACCTAATTTAGAAATTGTCGTACCAACTACGTCTTTTTGCAAGTTTTAGGTCTTTTAACATTGAGGCTTTTACATTAATTTGAAACATATATGCCTTGTGTGTGCCAAATGGCACTAAGTGTAAGCTTGCTTCCCAGCAATGGAGGTCGCGATAAATGTCGATAGTTGTGTAAGTTGCTTTATTTAAAATAAAATCATAACCACTTCCAAAACTGATTTTCCATTTTTTTGTTAGGCTAAAATCACCTGTCATTCTGACATTTTGAGTGATTTTTGATTCGTCATAAGGCTTATTATAGTTAAAGTTGTAACTAAATCTCAAATTCCAAGGGATGTCAAAGTCAACATAGTTATCGGGATAACCATATAAAATTTCATATTGCGATGGGGTGCTTGTCTCTTTTGAGGATTTCGATGAATTTAGCGAGAAACTTGCAGAAACCGATGCTATTGTCATTCTGAATAGTTGTTTATCATCAGAGTTTATGAGAAATTCATCTATCCTTCGATAAGTGCCGTATTCGTTCTCGGCATAGGAGTATGGGTCAAGTGTAGCTCTAAATGTAAGGTCTAATAATTTTACTTTTGTTCTT
The DNA here is from genome assembly GCA_964397745.1 of uncultured Bacteroidales bacterium. Lineage (GTDB taxonomy): Bacteria > Bacteroidota > Bacteroidia > Bacteroidales > ML635J-15 > Bact-19. The sequence continues at coordinate 3,913 of CAYNKH010000109.1, forward strand.
CCACTAATTGATACTGGTGCTAATTTTAGGCTATCTGCCATTATGTTGTAGTTTGTCGAAAAAGATAATGATTCTAAGAGCTTAATCTTTTTATCGACAACTGTACTGTCTTTAAGGTCGCGAACTTTCATTTCTAAATTATTACCAAGGCTAAAGTTAACACTCCCAGCTCCTCCACGCGTCGGGCTACCATAAGGTAAGTTTGAGTAAAGAGAATAAATATAACTAACTGTATCGTATTGGCCAGTATTGCCATTATATTGTATGCGATAATACTCATCGTAATATCCGTATTTTTCGACACCAAAATCGGGACGATAACTAAAACTTACACTTGGCGTAACGACATGACGAATTGCTTTTATTTTACCTTTTTTGAAATTAAACATGCCATATATTTGTGTTGACCAATTTACAGCAGCGTTATAATCCCATGCACGTGAAAATCTTGTAAGATAGTCTGAGGCAAGAAAACCAATAGTGTCGGAGGGGCTTTTGTAATCCCAAAATTGGTTAAGTTCTTTAAAATACCAGCGTTCTGCATAATTAAAACTTGGAGCAACAGTAGTGTGTTTTAAGAACTTAAACGAAGTGTTTATAGGGATTTTATGATAGATTCCATTGGTAATATTATTAAAGTCAATATCAAAAAATGCAGAGTCTGTCGTTGTTACTTTATTCGTCATACTCATATTATATGATACGCCGATTTTTTCGTAAAATTTTGTTTTGCCAACTTTTACCTGTCTTTTAAATGGATAAATTCTGTTTACGTTAAATGTAATATCGGGTAAAGTAAGGTTTATTTGTTGAGTCGTATTGTTTTGGTTGTGACGAAGAGCGGCAGTTAGGCTAAAAGGCGTGCCAGGCCAGTTTTTGCTGTATGAGATACTGGAAGTTTTATTGCTAGACATATAATTATTAGCAGAGTAAGAGTTGTATTTGTCAAACTGTGATGAGCTTATATTAACATCTGCCGAAAAAGTAGAATTTGGTCTTGCTTTTGCATCTTGTATAAATCTCCATTTTGCCGAGTACATATCGCTATACTGAAAGTTTGGCAGTCCCTCATAACCTATTTTATTTTTATTGTAAACTAAAATAAGATTACCACGATATTTATATCTGACTTTATAGTTTGTTGCAAGATTTAGTCCCCAGCTACCTTTTGAATAAATATCACCTAATAGCGTAAGATCCATAAAGTCGTTTATTGCCCAGTAATATCCTCCTTTGCGTAAGAAAAAACCTCTGTTATCTTCCGAGCCAAATTCAGGTATTAGTATGCCGTTTGATCCTCCTTTAGAATTTGGAAAAAAACCAAAAGGTATTCCTAATGGAGTAGGTATGTCTTCAATCACTAGGAATGCGGGACCAGATACAACTTTGTCATTTGGAATAACTTTGGCTTTACTGATTTTGAAATAGTAATGCGGATGTTCTAAATCGCAGGTGGTAAATTTACCATTAATCATGTGAACATGGCCATCTTCTTGTTTTTTTGTTTTACCACCATGCAAAAAACTACCCTCAAATTCTGTTGTAACCTCTTTTATAATACCTTTTTTGCTTCTAAAATTATAGCGGATTGTGTCTGCCTCAAACTCTTCTTCTTTATCTTTAAATAAAGGTTTGCCTTTTGCAATTCCAGTGCTGTCTTTTATGCCATAGGCAAAAACTTCGTTAGTGTTAAAGTCCATTTCGATAAAAGCGGCGGTTAAATTAATGTTTTCATATATCACAACTGCATTACCGTACAAATATGCTTTTTGTCTTATAAAATCAAATAATAACGAATCTTCTGCATCGTAGTAAACAGGATAATCAAAAGCCATGTTAGACTTCGGAATTGGTATAGAATCAACAGTTTTTTCGCGTATTTCTTTTATTGTGTCATCAATTTGAGAATTAAACTCTGAGTAATAGTTTGTGAAAGAGTTTTCAGTATTAATAGCTGTTATGGTACGAAGATTGTTATAAGCGTAGCTATTGTTTGTAAAAACACATAGAACTGTTAATAATAGTATCAACAATTTTTTAAAAACCGATATGGAAAATATATCTTTGTACAAAATAGAAAATTTGCCCAAAACTAATGAAAAAAACGTTTCGGAAGTAAAAACTAATATGTTTATGACACAAAAAATTATGAATATTATATTTTTAATGGTTTTGGCAACGCTTATGCCCTTGTCTTTACTAAAAGCTCAGGCTCCTGACAAAAGTAAAATAAAAACTGTTGTAATAGATCCAGGACATGGAGGTTCCGACCCTGGAGCAGTGGGCAAAATATCTAAAGAAAAAGATATCGCTCTGGATGTTTCTCTTAAATTCGGTAAAATGATTGAAGAAAAATATAAAGACATTAAAGTTATTTATACTCGTACTGATGACAGTTTTGTCGAATTATATAAAAGAGCTAAAATTGCTAATGATAATGATGCCGATCTTTTTATTTGTGTTCACGTAAACGCATCTACAAGTAGTTCGCCTTATGGAGCCGAAACATTTGTTATGGGACTGCATGTGAATGATGCGAACCTTAAAGTCGCAAAACTTGAAAACTCAGTTATACTTCAAGAGGATAATTACGAAGAGCAATATGCAGGATTTGACCCTAATGACCCCGAAAATCATATAATTTTTAGTCTTTTTCAAAATGCTAACTTAACGCAAAGTCTGTTTTTTGCTGGTAAAGTGCAAGATGAGATACGTGATAATGTGAAAAGAAATGATCGTGGAGTTAAACAAGCAGGCTTTTTGGTGCTGTGGAGAACAACTATGCCGTCAGTTTTGGTAGAGTTAGGCTTTATATCTAACCCCGAAGAAGAAAAATATCTTAATTCCGCTGAAGGACAAAATAACCTCGCAATTGCTCTGTTTGACGCTTTTAATAATTACAAGCTTCATTATGAAGATAATGCTGGCGAAGCGTCTTTTATTATCAAAGAAGATAATTCTACTTCTAATAATGAAAAAAAACCTGACCCCGAAACCCAGAGCACAATACCCGAAATTAGCAGCGAAAAAGGAATCTATTTTAAAGTTCAAGTTATGACTTCATCACAAAAAACTGAAATTAATTCCCCAAAATTTGAAACTTATCAAAATGTTGATGTATATTTGCACAACGGAGTTTATAAATATACAATAGGAAAAGAAACAGATTATAAAGAAATTGTTAAGCTCCATAAAGAATTAAAGTCGGAGTTTGATGGGTGTTTTATTGTCGCATTTAAAAATGGAGAAAGACTACCTTTAAATCAAGCTCGTAGTGAATTGGGACAGTAAGAAATGCAGAAAGCTAAAAAGCGTTATATATGGTATGGATTAGCAGGAATAATTATTCTTGCTGTAGCTTATTGGGGTTTTAATTTTCTAAAAGGTACACCTTTATTTAAAAAGACTAACACTTATTATGTTTTATACGATAGAATTGAAGGACTTAATAACTCATGTCCAGTTACAGTAAATGGTTATAAAATTGGTCAAGTGATGGATATCACTTTTTTACCAAATAATGACAATAAACTGTTGATTACCATGGATATTACTAACGAGTTTTTATTGCCAAACGAAACCATTGCACGAATATATAGCATGGATTTAATGGGATCAAAAGGAATTGAGTTGATTTTTGGAACAAGTAAAAAGTTTCACCAGCCTAATGATACTCTAATTGGGGAGGTGGAGCAAAGTCTTAAAGACCAAGTTAGTGTGCAGATGTTACCACTAAAAAGCCAAGCTGAAGACTTAATGAAAGAAATAGAAAATGCTATTGCAATTATTACCTATATATTTAACGAGGAAACAAGAGATAACCTCGAAAAAAGTTTTGCCAGTATAAAAACTACAATGGCATATATAGAACACTCTGCATTCAGCCTTGATACAATGTTAGTGCAAGAGTCAGGTAAAATATCCAGAATTTTGTCAAATGTCGAGTCTATTACGTACAATCTTCGTAATAACCATGAGCAAATTTCTAATATTATTAATAATCTTTCTAGCTTTTCGGATACTCTTGTTGCTATAAATATTTCGCAAACAATTATTCAAGCAAATGAAGCATTAACAGGGTTTAACGCAATAATCGAAAAAGTTAATAACGGAGAAGGTACCTTTGGACAATTGCTTAAAGATGATAAATTGGCTTTGCAATTGGAGAATGCCGCACTAAATCTCGATAAACTACTTGAAGACTTGAGGCTGAATCCTAAAAAGTATGTTAACTTTAGTTTGATGAATATTGGTAGAACTGTTAATGTATCTGATGAGAGTGAATTAAGTCGAAGGGATAGAAAAGTTCTTGAAAAGCAAAAACGTAAAGACGAAAAAAACCGAGAAAAAAACCTAAAAAAAGAGCAAGATAAATTAGAAGAAGAAAAGACAGAATCTGAAGATAATTTAGATATGTCAAATGCAGATATCCAATTTATGATACAAATTCGTGCTGCAAACTCTAAAATTGAGAATGGCTCCGAAGAATTGAAAGGCTTTAGCGATTTTGTAGAACTCAAAATAGGAAACAGATATAAATATTATATTTACCCTCATAATGAAGCCCCTCAAACATCTTATTACCTCGAAATGGCTCGTCAAGATTTTCCAGATGCTTTTCCAGTAGCATTTGCTGATAAAACGCCAATTTCTTATTCTTATGGTCTTGGCTTGTTGGCAGAAAAAGGGAAATAATTGCTGCTTGTAAAATAAAAAATAACGAAATTGTCTTAACAGAATATGGCGAAATTGTAAAAAACAATATCATTAAATTACCGGAATATCATAAACGAATTGTTTTGGACTGATGGGTAATAATGCCCAATCATATTCATATCATAATTATTTTGCGAGATTATGGTTCTGATAATGGAATTTCAAACATTGCACACCCGAACAATATCGTTTTTATCGCCGAAACATGCGCCGCATTGAACCTGTTGAAATGATTATACCCAAAATAATGGGGAAATTTAAAATTTTAACATCAAAACAAATAAATATTATCCGAAATACCCCTGGTTGTAAAAATTGGCAAAATGATTATTATGATTCCACAACTATAATTGATGTCTATCTCTCCCGTTCACTCGGATTTGCAATGTGAGGGTATGAAAAATGCTATAGCAAAAGTTTCACAAGCTACGGCTATTACAAAAGCATTAATTTTGTATAAACTTAAAAATGGTGTATCTTTGGATTTAGATATTATAAGACGAAAATTAGGAATATGCTAACTGAAAAACGTGTAATAGAGCAAAAAATAAAGTCTCCTTTAAATTACATTGGGGGGAAAACAAAATTGTTGAATCAAATTTTGCCTTTATTTCCAAGCAAGATAAATAATTTTGTTGATTTATTTGCTGGCGGTTTAAATGTTGGGATAAATGTAAATGCAAATAAAACTTTTTGTAACGATAATCTTACATTCTTAATTGATATGTTCAGAGAATTTGAGGAAGTTGAACTTGATAATATCATTTGTCATATTGAAAAAAGAATTGAAGAATATGGACTATCACAGACTAATCAGGAAGCTTATATTGAATTTCGTAAATTTTATAATCAAACCAAACATCCTTTAGATTTATTTGTTTTAATAGCTTACTCGTTCAATCATCAAATTCGTTTTAATAATAGTCATGAATTTAACAATCCGTTTGGTAAAAATAGGAGTTGTTTTAATACCTTAAATCCGCAAGGTTTTTTTTATCCATGTTTTTTTGATTGATTTAGT
>CAYNKH010000110.1:0-9523 GCA_964397745.1 uncultured Bacteroidales bacterium
AATGACGATTTTTGCCATAACAGCACTAATCGCACAAGAAGTACCTACTAACTGGACTACAGTATCATCAGATATTACAGTTGCTAAAGAAACTGCAAATACAACAGATGGTACTTATTCTGCCGCAGTAACATGGACTTCGACCTCAACTCAAAAGTTTTTCTCCGACGATTTTGCTGTCACCGAAGGAGCTAATTTTCAAATTACATTAGATGTTTTAGACAACACTGATGCAGGAAGATGCCGTTTTGGAATTGGTTGGAATGGTGAAGGCATTGACTGGAACACTAATGCTAGTGAGTATAGCATAGACAATGCAGCATTTCAAGAATTGACTTTCAGTGGCACTGTTCCTGCAGGAACAACAACTGCTTACATTGACATCAGATTTTATGACGAATCTGCTGGATGGGAAGCCAATGGCAATCAAGCAACAAACATAATAGACAATGTGATTGTAAGTCTTGACGGAGGAGCAAACATTATTGCTAATGGTAGTTTCGAAGCTTGGAGTATTCCAGTGGTTCTTAACGTTACGGCTCCAACAAGCTACGCAACTGTTTATGAAGACAATGTCGATTTGGTTTTCACTACAAGCAATTTTGAACTTGGTACTGATGGAAGCTTAGAATATATTCTTAATGGTGGTGCTGCTCAATACACTACAACAAGCCCAGTAAATGTTGCAACTTTAATAGAAGGAGAAAACACCATTACGATGCAACTGGTTGACACAGAAAACAATCCGTTGGATCCTGCTGTTACGGCTATAAGAACTGTTACTTACGAAATTCCTAGCACAGAACCAGCTTTAACTATTGACGCACCAACAAACGGGACAACAGTTTACGGCACTGATATAGATATCGCATTTACAGTTGAAAATTTTACTCTAGGCACTGACGGGAAAATTGCTTATACACTTGATGGTGGTACAGCACTTTATCACACAACTACTAACAACATCGTCTTAACTGGATTAGCATTAGCAGAACATACTATGACTTTCGAATTAGTTGATATGTCTGATGCCTCTCTTGATCCTGCCGTTACTGCAAACTTAACATTTACTTGTGCCGAAGCTTTGCCAGGTGGAATGGAAACTTTCGAGTTAAGTGATATAGGTAGCAGTTACGCTGACGGTTCATTTGTTGGAGATGATGACATTACTTGGACCTACGTCCACTCTAGAGATGTAGATATATTTCCAATAAACAACAAAGGGCACATGCTTCGTCGTGCATCTGACAGTAAATTAGTTTCTGAACCTATCCCTGGAGGAATTGCAAGTTTTCAAGTAAGCATGCGTAAAGCTTTTCCAGGAGCCTCTACACGTCAATTAGAACTGCATATTAATGATATACTTATAGCAACTTCTGATGAGTTTGGTAGTGGCTCAGGTGAAGATCCTACCGTTCACACTTTTTATGTACCTGAAATTAATGTCCCTGGCGATTTTACAATTATGATTAAACCAGCTGGCACATCAAGTTTTAATGCTCAAGTAGTTATTGACGATATTATTTGGACAGGTTTTTCATCTACCGTACCTTACCTATCAATTACTTCACCAGCCAATAATGAAGAAATTATGAATGCTGATGTTAACATTGCTTTTAATGTTCTAAATTTTAATCTTGGTACAGATGGAAAAGTAAAATATACGGTTGATGGTGGTACAGCTTTATTTACAACCTCATCACCAATAGCTCTTACAGATTTAGGTAACGGTTCACACACAGTAAACTTAGAACTTGTTGATATGGCTGAAGCTTCATTAACACCTGCTGTTACCTCACAAGTTACTTTCACTGTAAATCTTGACGGTCCTGCTTTCACAAGTATCTCTGACATTCAAAACGGTACATTAGGTAATGTTTGGGTCAAAGGTATAGTTTCTGCTAGTTTCAACTCTTCACAACATGGCGAAGGTTATTATCTTCAGCAAGGTGGAGGTGCATGGAATGGCATTTATGTTTCTGACTTAACAAACTCACCTGCAATTGGAGACTCAGTTATAATAGCAGGTACTGCAAACGAATCCTATGATTTAACACAAATCGAAAATATCACATCATATACAGTAACTTATATTGACGGTATTGTAGCTCCACCTACTGTAATATCTACTCTTGATGCTAATACCGAACAATACGAATCTGTTTTAGTAAAAGTTACTAATGCAACTTGCGATACAACTAAAAATCAGTATGGCGAATGGTATGTAAATGATGGGTCAGCACCTCTAATGTGTAAAGATAATGGTACTGGTGCTTATCCATTTACTCCAAGTCTTGGTACAGTATATAACATTACTGGCGTTTTATATTATTCTTATGGCAATTTTTCATTGAACTATAGAATGGAATCAGATATCACTATTGCTAACAGCATCGAAAGTGAATTTACAAATGCAATAAGCGTATATCCTAACCCAGCTAGTGAAACTATTAACATTGTTACCGACAATGCACAAACAATTACAATCACTAATTTGGTTGGACAAATTGTTAAAGAAATTTCGGTTGCTAATGAAATTGAAACAATAGATATCAGTAACTTAAACGCAGGAATTTATTTTGCTAAATTAAGTAAAGCTAACGAAACTGCTGTTCTAAAAATTATTGTTGAATAAGATTATTATAAAGCTAAGAGACTTTAACAGTCAATAAAGCTCTTATCTGACTTAATATTATAAAAACCTGTGAGATTATCTCACAGGTTTTTTTGTACACTAATTACACATTAAACTTATACTATCATTATTCCATAATTTATTGACACGCTATTGTTTCATTTATCTTATTTTTTTAAATTTGCACAAACAACATTGCAAAATAATTACTTAAAAATTGTTAAAAGTACCAAAAATACATTTCCATTTCTCCAACGAAATTACACTTATATTAATATTGGTTGCTGCGACAATTTTACGCTTTCACAATTTTACTGAAATACCATTTACCCACGACGAATTTAGTGCTCTATTCCGCACCTATTTTAACAGTTTTAGTAACTTAATCGAATATGGAGTTAAAGTTGACGGTCATCCAGCAGGAGTACAGGTTTTCCTTTATTATTGGACAAAAGCTTTTGGCGAAACAGAATGGGTAGTAAAGCTCCCTTTCATCATATCTGGGATATTAGCAGTTTTTATGATTTATAAAATTGGAAAACTCTGGTACAACGAAACGGTAGGGTTAATTTCGGCTGCATTTTTGGCAAGTTTACAATATTCTGTTATGTACAGTCAGATTGCCAGACCCTATGGAAGCGGAATTTTTCTGATATTAGCAATGGTTTGGTTTTGGTCGCTAATCGTAAAAAACAAAGGAAAATTCATCAAAAATACTGTACTATATGTAATATTTGCTTCACTTTGCACATACAACCATTATTTTAGTTTTTTAGTAGCAGTTATTGTATCGATTACGGGCTTTTTTGTTATTGAAAAAAAACTTTTGCTCAAGTATTTAATAGCAAATATCTGTGTTATTCTTTTATATATTCCACATATAAACATTTTTATTACACACCTAAACATGGGAGGTGTTGAAGGCTGGTTAGGTAAACCCGATGCAAGTTTCTTCGGTAATTACTTAGCATTTATTTTTCATTTCTCGTATTATTCTCTAGGTTTAATAATAGCCTTAATTATTTTGGGGGTATCGATGCATAAAAAACAAACATTCAGTTTTAAAAAATTTATAATGTTTTTTATTTGGTTTTCCCTACCAATATTTATTGGGTATTATTATTCAATTTATGGAAATGCAGTTCTTCAGTATTCAGTTTTAATTTTCAGTTTCCCATTTTTGTTCTTTATAGTTTTTGGACATCTAAAAAATCTAAATAAATACATCAATTTTATAATAGTAGTTTGCATCTTATCTGTTAATATCTTAACACTAATTTACGAAAGGAATCATTACGAAATTTTTTATGAGTCATCGTTTAAGAAAATACTCACAGACCATGCGGAATTCAAAAAAGCTCATCCCAATAATCCTAGTATAATTCAATCAAATCGAAAAATCACGAACTATTATATTGAGCATTTAGATATAGATGAGAATTTTATATTTATTGACAAAGAATTACAAAGGTCTGAACTTGTAAAAACAATATCAAGTTTAACAGAAAACAACGATTATCTATATCTTGGCTGCACCTCAAATATTGATCCAATAGCGGTACCTGTAATTATGGATAATTTTTCTAAAATTGAAACACAAAATAACTTTTTTGCAGGGACGACTTATGTTTTTAGTAAACGAGGTAAAATGCAACAAAATATCATTACTGAGATAGATTTTTCTGATATCAATACCGATGCCTGGAAAGGAATTGACCCTAGTTGTATTACCAAAGACAATAAAAATAACAGTTTATATATAATGAGAGATTATATGGAGTGGTCTCCCTCCTATTCAATTGATTTTGATAATATAAAAATTTCAAAATATGACTTCATAGACATTTCATTAAAAGCGTTCTCTGAAGACAATTTTAACGATGTTTTGTTAATAGCATCATTCGACTCCGATGATAAAAACATATACTATACAGGATCTAACTTTGCAGATTTTAATACAACTCAAACCGAAAACGGTCATACAAATATCCATTTAAGTCTCAAACTATCAGATATAAATCTTAACTATGAAAATATCATAATTAAAGTATATGTATGGAACAGAGGGAAAAACAATTTTCTGATAGATGATTTTAAAATATCAATTAGAGAGGGCAATCCCATAGTATATTCGCTAACGAATAGACTTTAGAATCTCTCTTTTATTGATTAAATTTATCTACAAAGCTCCAAAAAGTCCATTACGACAGTACCTGCAAAAAACGAATTACACGTCTTTACTTTTCACACGACTAAAACGCAAAGCTTTCAGCATCCACATTGGCAGCGATTTTTCAGGATCCCGTTTAAGGAGGTTCAAATTTAATCCTAACGCTTTTACCAAAGGAATTTTATGAGCTTCCACAAATTCTATTAATGTGCCATCAGGATCTTCGATATATGTAAAACGTCCAGCTGCATTACCCATATCAAATGAATCTGCATTATCATCCTTTACAGCACTATCGACAGTAAAAGGGTGTCCACAACTCTCACAATGCTTACGCAAAGCATCCATATTTCTAACGTCGAAGCACACCTGAATAAACCCAGGGTCTCCCCAAAACCGGTCTTCGTAAATCTTTCGTGGCTCTCTCTCCAAAGCTTGTACCAACTCAATAAAGGAATTACCAAACAACTTACTAAAACCACCTTTTCGTGGTTCAGAATGAGTAAGCAAAACTCGTCTAAACTTCTGATCTCCGGAGTTCAAAGCTTTAAAATCATCAAAAACCCCAGTTTCATCAGCTACAATTTTATCATATCCCAGAATATCTCTATAAACCGTCAATGATTTTTCGATATCACTTACGCCAATAATAGCACCAACTGGTCCACCAGTAGAACGTTTCTCGTCACGTAGAATATATTTATGGTGAACAATTTGGAAAACATTGCCAAAAGGATCTTGAATAAAGAAGGTATGACAATTATCAATTGATTTATGCAATTCACCTAAAATAGTGATATTAGGATTTGCCTTAAAGAGTTCGTAAGTGAGAATAACATTTCGACTTTTTATTTTTGCAGCAAATATTCCATAATCACCCAAATGGATATCAAAATCTATTTTTTTAGGTTTTCTGTCTGAATATTGCCAAACTTCAAATCCTCCACCACCCTGCATATTTATTGCAATGCAAGCATGACGTTTTTGAGGTTTATTTCCAGTATAAGGCAACATTAACTCGGCAACTGTATCATCTTCAAGTATTCTAACATCCATATTAAATACATCGATGTAATACTTCCAGGCTTCCGAAAAGTTTTCAACTCCAATACCTATTTGTTGAATTCCACTAATTACAAATTTATCCATTTTACATTGGTTTTATTTTTCTTACTAATTTTCTTGATAATCCTGGCAGAAATCTTTTAATATAGAGCATTAAAAGCTCTTTTCTACCAACAAGGACTTCGGGTTTTTGTTTTATTATTGCCTTTACAATTTTTTTTGCGGCTTTATCGGCTGTAACTCCGCCGGCTTGTCCTGCATCTATTTGGGAATGCGGATTTCCATTTTTATCTAAAGCCGACAGAGACACATTTGTTTGGACTCTTCCAGGACAGACAAAAACAATTCTAATATTTTGCTCATAATATTCGGCTTGCAGAGTTTCAAAAAAACCATAAAGTGCATGTTTAGATGAACAGTATGCTGATCTTAGTGGAAACCCAAACCGCCCAGATATGCTAGTGGTTACAGCAATAGTAGCTCCACCCTGCTCAATCATTTTAGGCAATAATAACTTTGTAATTTTTACTGGTGCAAAAAAGTTAACACCCATAATTTTTTGGTCAACCTTAAAAAGCGTTTCACCTGCTGTTGCCCGTTGGCTAATTCCTGCATTATTGTAAAGTATATCCACTCGTCCATAAATTGCAAGTGCATTTTCTACAAGTTTGTCAACACCTTGGATATCAGCAAGATTGTAAGGAAGTATTTCACAATTACCACCCAGTTCAATACATTTAGCTTTAACATTTTTTAATTTATCTACTTTTGTAGCAGTTAAAATTAATCTTGCTCCTTTTTCGGCAAACAAATAAGCACATGCCTCACCTATACCTGAGGATGCCCCAGTTATCCATATTACTTTACTTAGAATCTTTTGCATAATTATGTTTTTGTAAATTTAGAACACTAACTTTATCATTAAAATCAATGTTCTAAACATCTCAAACTTAGTCTTTAATTACCGCATCCCAAAGTTGCTTACGATAATCATCAATCATGTGAGGCTCACATTCATCAACACTATCAACATTTTTAGTAGTGTATATCATTTCATCAACAAAATCGGGAGCTCTACGCACTCCTTCGCCAGTATTAATAAGAACAGTTTCTCCATTTTTGATTAAACCTTTCTTGAGAGCTTCGAAAAATCCAGCCATACAAACAGCTGATGCTGGTCCAAGAATTACTTTTCTTTCAAAAGCCACAAGTTTAGCGTAATCAATCATTTTAGATTCCTTCATCCTAATAAATGTCCCACCCGAATTTTGCACAAGTTTTGCAATAATCGGATATGTTGCAGGATGTCCTGTGCCTAAAGTTGGTACAGCAGTTTGCGGATTATCAATTATCGGATATTCATTTTCAAACCCCTTAGGGAAGCCAGTTTTTTCGGCCTTTTCCCATGCTTGTACCATTGGGTCGCATCCATCGGGTTGTACCATAATAAATTTAGGGTTTTTAAGATCTGGATAAACCGATTTTATTTCACGGATACCTTTGTCGATTGCAATTGGTCCAGTTCCACCACTAATAGCCTGTATATATACATCGGGCATACGATCCAAATAACGAAGCCACTCAAAAACCATTGTTTTCTTTGCCTCTACCCTAATAGGATCAATATTACCAATCGAAATAAGGATATTATACTTTTTTGAATATTCTGCTGCAATTTTTTTTGCTTTTGTATAATCACCTTTTACTCTATACACTTGTTGACCAAAAGCACTAATCATCGCTTCGGATGCTTTTAAAGCATTATCAGGAATAAAAACAGAACAATTAACACCAGCAATTGACAAATATCTCGCATAAGAAGTTGCTGTGTTTCCAGTGGACGCAACACAATATTGTTTTATATCATGCTCTTTAAATATACTTGCAGCCAATGAAGCCGCAACATCTTTAAAAGTTCCAGTTCCACCATTTAAATCATTACGATAAACCTGTACGTTTATATCTAAGCCATACTTTTCTTTAGCAAAATCCTCAAGAAACCACCAATTTTGTAAGGAAACGGCTCCTTCTTTTCTTGAAATTACATTTTCTTGTTTTGAAAGCGGCAGATAATAAAAATACTGCCAAAAACTTATTGGATTTCCCTTAATTATTAAGGGTAACTCTTTATAATCACTATTATACCAAACTTCGGAACGGTTACTACCACATTCAGTACAAACTTGGTTTTGCTCAAACCAAACACCAAAATCAGGAGTAATATGTTCACATTTTACACATTTCAAATAATACTTACTAACTTCTTTCATAAGCTAAGTTTTAAATTTTAAAAACGAAGTAAAATTAAACATAAATAATTAAACTTCGTTTTTTTATATAAATATTAAAAATCCAATCGGGATTTATCCGATTTTCATTGATTTCATCTCTTCAGTATTATAATTACCTGCTTCGAGATTAACTTTTATTTTCTTAAACACTTCTATTGTTTCGTTCACATCTTCTAAAGTATGGTCTGCTGTAGGGATAAGACGCAACATTAAAACATCTTTAGGCACCACTGGATATACAACAATAGAGCAGAAAATATTATGATTTTCACGAAGGTCAATTACAATATTCGTACCCTCAGGTACAGAACCGCTAAAATACACAGGAGTTACGGGAGATTCAGTTACACCAATATCAAAACCATTTTCTTTTAACCCATTTTGCAATGCTTTTGCAATTTCCCACAAGTTTTCTTTGTGAGATGGGTCATTTTGCAACATTTCTAAACGTTTAAACGCACCAAACACCATTGGCATTGGCAATGATTTTGCAAAAATTTGTGAGCGCATACTATATTTTAAAGAATCAACAATTTCCTTATCAGCAGCAAAAAACGCACCTATTCCTGCCATAGATTTTGCAAATGTAGCGAAATATATATCAACCTCATCCTGCATGCCAAAATGCTCACCAGCACCAGCTCCAGTTTTACCCATAGTACCAAAACCGTGTGCATCGTCAATTAGCAACCTAAAATTATAATCTTTTCTTAATGCTACAATTCCAGGTAAATCACCAAGATCACCAGCCATTCCAAAAACACCTTCGGTAATAACCAAAATACCGCCACCATTTTCGTTTGCATGTTTAGTTGCAAATTTCAACATTCTACCACAACGCTCAATATCATTATGTGGAAAAACAAAACTTTTACCACCTTTAGACTTATGAAGGAAAATACCATCCATAATGCAAGCATGAGATTCAGAATCATATACGATAACATCGTTACGAGTTACTAAAGAATCGATTATTGAAACCATGCCTTGATATCCGTAATTAAGAAGAAAAGCGGATTCTTTATTTACAAACTTTGCCAATCTATTTTCTAATTCAGCATGATGCTTTGTTTGTCCCGACATCATTCGAGCACCCATTGGATACGCCATACCATATTTTGCAGCAGCATCAGCATCGGCTTTACGTACATCGGGATGGTTTGCCAAACCAAGATAATTATTTAAACTCCAAGTCAAAACTTCGCGTCCCTGAAACATCATGCGGGGTTTAATTTCTCCTTCGAGTTCGGGAAACATAAAATATCCCTCTGCTTTTTGTTGATACTGACCCAATGGTCCTCTAGCTTCTTTTAATCTGTCAAAAATGTCTATCATAATAATTTAATTTTGTGTCAAATTTAT
>CAYNKH010000111.1:0-9482 GCA_964397745.1 uncultured Bacteroidales bacterium
GGCAAAGCCGCCACCAAGCATCGCCCTAACTCTCTAACAACAGTCATTTCGACCCGCCAGTTGGCGGGGAGAAATCTGTTCTCGTTTCACAGTTTAGTTCGGTTCACAGTTCTTTTTGCTCTTTGTTTATGGATGGAGAAGTTGGTGTTTGAGTAAGAATTGATGTCGGCGGACGAAACCACCTACGATTTGCAAAACCGTAAAACCGTTTTTAACTAATTTTACTAAAGTCTATTTTCCCTTTATTTTGTTCTTTTAATTGCACTGCAAGCACATGATTTTCTGATTCTGTGAGTTCGGGGTCTTTTTCTAATATGTCGGTGGCAATATCTTTAACATATTGTAATAATTGACCGTCTCGGCTAAGATTAGCCATTTTAAGGTCGAAAGTGAAACCACTTTGTTGTTTGCCTTCCAAATCTCCAGGACCACGCAATTTTAGGTCTGTTTCAGCAATTTCAAAACCATCGGTAGAATTTACCATGCAAAGAATACGATTATAGGCATTTTCGCTTAGCTTTTCGCCTGTCATAAGAAAACAATATGATTGATCTGAACCTCGACCAACACGTCCTCTCAGTTGATGTAGTTGTGATAATCCAAACCTTTCGGCAGATTCAATTATCATTACGGAGGCGTTAGGTACATCTACACCAACTTCAACAACTGTTGTGGCAATCATAATGTCAGTTTGCCCTTTCTCAAATATATTCATTGAAAATTCTTTCTGGTCAGGCTTCATGCGTCCGTGCAAAACAGAAATTTGATAATCAGGAATTGGAAAAGCTCGGCTATAGCCTTCTACACCATCTTCTAAATCTTTGTAATCCATATTTTCAGATTCCGAGATTAACGGAAAGACTACATAAATTTGTCTTCCTAAGGCTATTTGTTTTTTTATAAAACCGAAAACTCTTAATCTGTCTTTATCTTTAAAATGTTTTGTTATTATTTTTGTTCTGCCAGGAGGAAGCTCATCAATTACCGATACATCCAAATCTCCGTATAAAGTCATAGCCAAAGTACGTGGAATTGGTGTTGCTGTCATAATCATTATATGCGGCGGTAAATTGTTTTTTTTCCAAAGTTTTGCCCTTTGTTCAACTCCAAATCTATGCTGCTCGTCAATAACAACCATACCGAGATTGTTAAATTCAACAGTATCTTCAATTACTGCATGAGTGCCAATAAGTAAATTAAGCTCGCCCGATATAAGTTGTTCATGTATTCGAGTTCTGTCTTTTTTCTTAACTGAGCCAGTTAGCAAATCAATATTAACATCAAGTCCATCAAGGAATTTTGAAATAGATCTGTAATGTTGCTGAGCTAATATTTCGGTAGGAGCCATAATGCAAGCTTGATAGCCATTATCAATTGCAATTAGTGCTGTTAATAATGCGACCAAAGTTTTACCGCTACCAACATCTCCTTGCAATAATCGGTTCATCTGTTTGCCAGATATTAAATCTTGCCTTATTTCTTGGAGTACTCGTGTTTGTGCATTTGTTAGTTTGAAAGGAATTTTTCTAAAAAAACACTCCTTTACAAGTTTGTCGTTAGACCTGTCAAAAACAAAACCTACAGAAGTTCCTTTGCGTCTTTGTTTTGCTTGAATTAAATTTAGTTGAATATAAAAAAGCTCTTCAAATTTAATTCTGTACTGAGCTTGATTTAGTATTGCAACACTTGTGGGAAAATGTATTTCAAAAAGACTTTCTTCGAGACTTTTTAGATTGTATTGTGTTCTCAAATAAACTGGCAGAGTTTCATAAATTTGGCCTTTTACTTTTTTTAGCAAAGTGTCCACCAATTTTTGAATTGCTTTTGAATTTAGATAAGATTGATTTAGCTTTTCGGTGGAACTATATTGCGGATACAGTGCATTTACAAGTTTGTTTTGCCATTTATTATAGTCCTCAATATCTGGATGAACAATATTTATTTGATTTCCAAAACTTGTGGGCTTTCCAAAAATAACATATTCGGATGTCTTTTTTAAGGAACTCTGTATCCAATTTGTTGATTGAAACCAAATAATTTCTACAATGCCAGTTTCATCGCCAAAATAACCTGTTAATTTCTTTCGTCCTCTGCCAATACTGCTGGTTTCAAAATGTGTAAATTTGCCTTTAACTTGAATATATGGTAAATCTTTATGTAACTCACTTATTTTATAAAATTTACTTCTGTCAATATATCGGTAAGGAAAGTGAAATAATAAATCAGCGAACCTTTCGATACCAAGCTCTTCTTTGAGTAGTGCCGCCTTTTTAGGACCAACTCCTGGAAGATAAGTTATTTCGGTATCAAGTATTTTGTGCATATTGTTTTAATGCGAGAGGAAATTTATTCCTTTTTATTATTTTTACAAATTATTATTTAACACAAAGATAAAAATAATTTGAAGTTTCCCGGTAACATATTTTATCCATTTATGCCAAAAAAGAATTCGGTTGGTGGGGATGATTTTGAAAATTATATTTTAAATAAAGATTTTACCACAAATAGTGCTTTAGAGGTTGAAAATTATCGCAAGGATTTATTGTCTAATAGCAATTCAATTGAGATTCTCGATTGTGGAACAGGTTCAAAGACATTAAAATCTGCCAAAAGAATTATTAATAAAATTGCAAAAACATCTGCTATTAAAAGCAAGCATGGGGTCTTGTTTCAAAAAATTGTTAGTAAATACGATGTAAAGTCAGTACTCGAACTTGGTACTTCGCTTGGTGTTGGAACAATGTATTTTGCTCTTGCCGACAAAAATATTAAAGTAACTAGTATTGAGGCATGCCCAGAAACTTATAAGTTTA
This sequence comes from uncultured Bacteroidales bacterium, assembly GCA_964397745.1. Taxonomy (GTDB): domain Bacteria; phylum Bacteroidota; class Bacteroidia; order Bacteroidales; family ML635J-15; genus Bact-19. Next base: position 2,814 of record CAYNKH010000111.1, read on the forward strand.
CGAAATCTAAATTTGCACAAAAAGGCATAACAAATGTTGAGTTTATAAATAATGATTTTGATTCGGTTTTTGACAATAATGAATTAGCTAGTCAAAAATTTGACCTTATTTATATAGACGGCAATCATAATTCAAAAAGTTTAATAAAATATTATGAGTACATAAGCAAGAACCTTGCTACAGACAGATGTATTTATATAATTGATGATATTAATTGGTCGGCTGATATGTATAGAGCATGGAAATATCTATGCAATAAAAACAAAGACGCTTTTAATGTAAATATGTTTCGTGTGGGTTTAATTTTTAAAAATTGTAAAGAATTACCAAAAGGCTGTTTTTATTTGAAATATTAGTGTTTGCTTAATTAGTCCCGTTAGGGACGTAATGCTAGTAAGGTGCTAATAGTTAGTGTTTTGTAAGTCCCGTCAGGGACGATATATTCTTTTCCTCTGTTCGCTCAGCAAACCTAAATCCGAGCGAGCTAATAAAAATTAAATTTATTTAAACATCTTGATATAAAAAAATAAATTGTTAAATTTGAACCAAAATAATCTTAGCATAAAAAGATTAGGAAACTTGACAAATAATCTCAAATTCTTATAATGTGGAAATAATTGAACTCAAAAATATAGTAAAAAATTATTACGTTGGTACAATAACTGTTGAAGCTTTGCGAGATGTTAGTATAAATATTGGTGAGAACGAATATGTTGCAATTATGGGCCCTTCGGGTAGCGGAAAGTCAACATTAATGAATATTATTGGTTGTCTTGATACAATAACTCAAGGAACTTATGTTCTTAATGGTACAGATGTAAGCGATATGACAGACAATGAACTTGCAAATACTCGCAATAGGGAAATTGGTTTTGTGTTTCAAACATTTAATCTCTTGCCACGATACACAGCTTTTGAAAATGTAATGCTGCCCTTAGTGTATGCTGGTATGCCTCGAAAAAGCAGAATCCCACGGGTAGATAAGGTAATGCAGGATGTGGGTTTGACAGATAGAGTACTGCATAAACCAAACGAATTGTCGGGAGGTCAGCGGCAGCGTGTTGCGGTTGCAAGAGCTTTAGTAAACGAGCCTTCAATAATATTAGCTGACGAACCAACTGGAAACCTTGACACAAAAACATCCATTGAAATAATGACTTTATTTGAAGATATTTATGAAAAAGGAAATACTATTGTAGTCGTAACGCATGAGGAAGATATTGCTCTTCATGCTAGACGCATCATACGTTTGAGAGACGGTAAAGTTGAATCAGACATTATTAACGAAAACCCAGCTATGGGGTAACTTATTGTTTAACAATCCATTATTAAGTTTTTTTAATTTAATAAGTAGAGGGAATCAGATAAAAAATCAGACATTATGAAGATTTATACTAAAACAGGAGATAAAGGCTCGACGTCTCTATTGGGAGGCCAACGAGTTAGCAAAGATAATATTAGGCTCGAAGCTTACGGAACAGTTGATGAGTTAAACTCTTTTATGGGGATGATAAAAAACTTTAAGATTGACGATTATGACCGTAACCTTATCGAATTTATTCAAAACAGACTGTTCGATATAGGTGCATCTCTTGCGGCTGTTAATAAAGATGCAGAGTTTCCTTTACCCCAATTGAGGGCTATACAAAAAAAAGATATAGACCATCTTGAGCAATCAATAGATAGGTTTTGTAAAAACTTACCAAACCTTGATAATTTTGTTATTCCAGCAGGTAGTGAGCTAATTAGTTGGTGCAATATGGCGAGAACAGTTTGCCGACGTGCCGAAAGACGAATAATCTCAATCGAAGGAGCAACAAACGACTATAATAATATTATTGTTTTTGTGAACAGATTGTCTGATTTACTGTTTGTTATGGGACGCAAATATGCCTTTGAAAATAAAATTAATGAAATATTATGGAATAATAATTTGTAATTCAAAAATTTTTGTTTATTTCGCAGTCCGATTTATGAAATGTTTAACCTCAAATAATAATTAATATGTATTGGACATTGGAACTAGCATCAAAACTCGAAGATGCACCCTGGCCGGCAACAAAAGATGAGTTGATTGACTATGGGATACGCTCAGGAGCTCCATTGGAAGTTATCGAAAACCTCCAAGAAATTGAAGACGAAGGCGAAGCTTACGATAGTATCGAAGATATTTGGCCTGATTATCCAAGTAAGGATGATTTTTTCTTCAATGAGGACGAATATTAGTAATTACGCCGGTAAAAAACTTAACAAACCGATATTTAGTGATTTTAAACTAAATGTCGGTTTTTTATAAATGGTTTTTGTTAAAACTGTAAGTGCTAAAAATACTCCTTTTATAGAATATTCATTAAAATATTTATAAAGTAGATAAAACTCATTTGGTTTGAGTTTCCAAATTTTTATATTCGCACAAAATAATTTGCAATGAAAGTGATACATAATGTGTCAGATACACAGACCTATTTGCAGGAATTACGCATAACAAGTAATAAAACTATTGGATTTGTTCCAACAATGGGAGCATTGCATGAGGGACATATCTCATTAGTGGAACAATCTGTTAAGAATAATGAGATTACTGTGGTCTCTATTTTTATAAATCCACGCCAATTTAATGATCAAAGCGATTTTGATAATTATCCTGTAAATCATGAAAAAGATTTAGAATTGTTAAAAAGTGCAGGTTGTAATTTAGTTTTTTTGCCTTCGGTAGATGGTGTTTATGAAAACTTTGGCGGCTTTAATATGGACTTTAATGGGCTGGATAAAATTTATGAAGGCGAGTTTAGACCAGGACATTTTCAGGGAGTGGTTGATATTGTTTATAGGCTGTTTGAAATTGTAAAACCACACAAAGCATATTTTGGGCAAAAAGATTTTCAGCAACTTGCCATTATAAAACTGATGACAAAACTTGCCAATTTTGATATCGAGATAGTTTCATGTCCTATTGTACGCGAGAAAAGTGGACTGGCAATGAGTAGCCGTAATTTAAGACTTAATCAAGAGCAGTTTAAAAATGCTGCGAACATTTATAGGCTTTTAGGTGTTATTGCTAATAATTTAAAAGTAGGAGATGATACTGATAAGCACTCCAAATATTTTATTGATGAAATTGGGAAAATCTCTGATGTGAAAGCCGAATATTGTGTGTTTTGCAATCCAGAAAGCCTTGATTTAGTGAAAAAAATTAGTGAAAACTCTGAAATAATAATGTGTGTAGCCGTTTGGTGTGGAAAAATAAGATTAATAGATAATATTATTTTGGTGTTTTAACTAAGTATTATTTAACTTTGCAGCGATTTATCATATTTATATTATGAATATAGAAGTAGTAAAATCAAAAATACATAAAGTAAGAGTTACTGAAGCAAATCTACAGTATGTTGGTAGTATTACTATTGACGAAGATTTGATGCTAGCCTCTAATATTATCGAACACGAAAAAGTTCAGGTTGTTAATATTAATAATGGTGAGCGGTTTGAAACCTATGTTATTCGAGGCGAGGCTGGCTCTGGAGTTATTTGTCTTAACGGACCAGCGGCTCGTAAAGTTGCAGTTGATGACATTGTTATCATTATTTCTTATGCGACCATGGATTTTGAAGAAGCTAAGCATTTTAAACCGTCTTTTATCTTTCCCGATACTCACACCAATTCAATTATTTAATAACATGGACTATTTAAGTATAATCAGTGATAAAATCATTAAAAGAAACGAAGTCACTGCCTGGGTTCTCGACTGGAAAAAAAATAAAAATTCCGTGGTTTTTACTAATGGATGTTTCGATATTTTGCATTATGGACATATTGATTACCTCGCAAAAGCAAGAGATTTAGGCGATAAACTTATAATAGGCTTAAATTCCGACACCTCGGTAAAACGCCTTAAAGGAGAAAATCGCCCAATAAGTAATCAGCTTGCAAGAGCAAAAGTTTTGGCGGCACTCTTTTTTGTTGATGCAGTTGTAATATTTGAAGACGATACTCCTGAAGATTTGATTAAATCAGTTGTCCCCGATATACTTGTGAAAGGTGGAGACTATGACTATAAAGATATTGTAGGAGCCGATTTCGTTTCAGCTCGTGGAGGATTGGTAGAGATTATTCCTTTTGTTGAAGGCTATTCGTCATCAGACATATTAAAAAAAATTGTAAATAATTAAAAAATTGATTATATTTGTCAGTTGAAATTTAAAAAAAAGGCTCATGAAAATTGGAAAATCATTAATGTTTATTGTAATAATTGCTTTTTTCTTTGCAGGTTGTAAAAATGTTTCAGATGACATTGTCGGAACTTGGAATTTTCAAACTTTTGATAATCAACCTCAAGGTTCAATTACTTGGACTTTTAAGGATGATGGAACCTTGATACGTGTGGGGGTTCAAGAAGAAGGGATTAAATTTGACTCTTGCAAATATGCTGTTGATAAATCGATGCTTAAAACACAAATAACAATTAGTAATAGTGAGGCAATGACTGGCTACACCGATGTTAATGGCTTGTATCGAATAGATAAATTTAAGGATGATATTCTTATTATGACTCGCATTAGACTATCAGACGATTCGACTGATGGTTCATATTTGAGATGTGAGATGATGCGTAAAAACTAGAGAATGGCTAAAGAAAAAACAGTTTTTGTTTGTCAAAACTGTGGTTATATATCCCCCAAATGGGCGGGTAAGTGTTCCAACTGTAATAGTTGGAATTCTTTTATAGAGGAAATTAGACATTCAGACCCCAGAGGATTAAAATCTAAAAGCGAAGCTAAACCAGGTAACGCAATTAAAATTAGCGAAATAAGAAAACAACAACTTAGTAGGATAGAACTGCCTTATGCCGAGTTTAATCGTGTTCTAGGTGGTGGGCTTGTGCCTGGATCACTGGTGTTGTTGGGAGGAGAACCTGGAATTGGGAAATCAACTTTAGTTTTGCAAACTGTTCTTAATCTAGATAAACGAAAGGTTTTGTACGTGTCAGGTGAAGAAAGCGAAAATCAAATAAAATTGCGTGCCGAAAGAATAGGCATTAATAATGATAATTGTTTTATTTATACCGAAACAAATATCGAAAAAATTATTGCAACTATTAAGTCCTTGAATCCAGAGATTATCGTAATAGATTCTGTACAAACAATTGCTTCGGCAGATTTAACGTCTTCGCCCGGTACGGTAAGTCAGATTAGAGAATGCACACGAATTTTACAAGAGCACGCTAAGGAATTTGATATTCCCGTGATTCTGATAGGACATATTAATAAAGACGGCGATATAGCAGGTCCAATGTCCTTAGAACATATTGTGGATGCTGTTTTTCAGTTTGAAGGAGATAATAACCATTATTATCGATTACTGAGACCAAAGAAAAATAGGTTTGGATCAACTTATGAAATTGGGGTTTTCGAAATGTTAAATCGCGGGTTAAAGGAAATTACGGATCCTGGAAATATTTTGCTTACAGGTGATAATTCTGGTTTAAGTGGAGTAGCTTATGGTACAATAGGAGAGGGTACAAGAACTTTGATGATAGAAATTCAGACTTTGATAGGTAATGCCGTATATAGTAGTCCTCAGCGAACTTCTACCGGATTTGACGGACGAAGATTTCAAATGATTTTGGCCGTAATCGAAAAAAGATTGGGCTTAAATCTTAGTCAAAAAGATGCTTTTGTAAATATTGCTGGTGGAATTAAAGTTAACGATACTGCCGCAGATCTTCCTGTATTAGCTTCCGTGATTTCGTCCTATTATGATAAACCTATACCCGAAAACACTTGTTTTATTGGAGAGTTAGGCCTCTCGGGACAGGTGCGACCTGTCTCTTTTATTGATAAAAGGGTTGGCGAAGCTCGTCGTTTAGGATTTAGCAATGTTTTTATCTCATCTGCTCAAAAATCAGAGCTTAATAAAAATATTGCTGGAATAATAAGTGTCTCAGATGTAAAAGAATTTGCTTCAAAACTTTTTAGGAACGTTTATTAAATTTGTTTTAGATATTGAGAGCGGTAGTTTTTTTTTAACTAAAAATAATTGACAATTAATTTGGTTTTAACTTAGAAAAATCACTGCATCGCAGATCATCGCCTCTGAACATATACAATTTTTACCTATACTTATGTTTAAAAAAGTATGTGTTTGCCTTAGTTTTATTAATAAAATAATTGCGTTTATTAAAAACTTTGTGTTTATTTGTCCTAAACCATAAATAGTGAGAAGAAAACTACAAATATTTGTTAATCTTATCTTATTCTTAATATTGCCTATGGTGGTAATAGTTGCTAATCCAGTTACTCAGGATGATACAACAGTGAATATAGAATTACCAAAACAGTGGAGTGGATTTAAAGTCAAGATTAAAAATGCAGACTTTCTTTATAACGAAGGTATAAAACTAGTGGATGAGTACAAATTTGCAGAAGCAGAAGAAAAACTATTATCTGCACTCGAAATTTATTTAAGAGAAAAGAAATTTGAATCTGTCGGCAATTGCTATCTTAATCTAGGATATATGGCTGACGTTGAATCAGAATTTGATAAAGCCTTGGAATACTATTTAAAAGCCTTGGATAGTTTTAAGAAAATTGATTTTAAATCAGGACTAGCTGACACATACAATTGCCAAAGACTTAGAGCAAAATGATATATTGCTTAAAATACTGTATC
>CAYNKH010000112.1:0-9429 GCA_964397745.1 uncultured Bacteroidales bacterium
AATGGCAATAAGAGACAATATTATCAAAGTATTAAAGGAAAATAGCGAACTAAAAGCTTCTGAGATTGCAAGCATTACTGGACTTGATAAAAAACTTGTCGATAAAGAAATAGCAAAATTAAAAAAAGAGGATGTTATCATTTCTCCAAAAAGATGTTACTGGTCTGTTAAGTAGTTGTTAGATAGGATTATAAATAAGGTTATTTAATGAAAAGATTTAAGTTGTATTTAATGTTTTCAATTACTCTTTTGGGTATATTTTCGTGTGCCCAAAAGATTGATACAACTGAGAAATTATTCCAAAAAATTGCAAATAAATACAACGGAAAGTGGTTTAAACAAGTAAAATTTATGCAAACCACCAATTTCTACAGAAGCGATACTGTCTATAAATCAGAGCGTTGGGTCGAAGAGTATGTCTTTCCAGGGCAATTAATTATTAAGGTAAGTGGTGATTTTGAACAAGATGATGGGTTTTTATACAGAAATGATTCGGTATATATTTATGAAAATAATGAAATAGCTTATTCACACAAAATAACTCATGATTTGCTAATTTTAAGTATGGATATCTATAATATGTCTGCCAATGATGCTTTAGAGCGATTTGCAGAGCTTGATTATGATATTAGCAAATATGAAGCCAGAACTTGTAATGGACGCAAAGTTTATGTTGTTGGAGCTGAAAATGGCGATACAATTTCGAATCAGGTTTGGTATGATGCAGAATATCTTTATTTAATTAAAATGATAAAAAACACATCAGAAGGATATCACGAAGTATTTTTGAACGACTATATTAACATTAACGGGAGTGCGTGGATTGAACAGGAAGTCGTATTTAAGTTAAATGGCGAAAAATATATGGTTGAGAAATATTTCGATATTAGAATACCAGACGAGAAACGAACAGAAATAAATGTTAATGATTTTAATATCCGATTTTTTAATCCTTTAGAATTATTACCAGATTTAAATTATGCAGAGACTATCATGGTTCTTTTACAATTTCTGAATTTGAGCAAAAGTGGTTAAAACGCCATTTCTATTTTTTTGTGTCCTTATAATTCCTATAATTTATATTATGTTAAATAGGGTATGGCAATTATCCTATTTCAAGCAAAATCTCAGGTTTTTTTCTTCTGAAACTTTTTGGTTGTATCTTTAGGTATCGGCGTTCTGTACTCCACTTCAGTTCGGTTCAAATCATTTCGATCTTCCAGATATAGATTTGCAAAACATTAAAGCTTTTAAAAGTTTTTCTACTGCCAGATTTACCGACTATCCTATTTGCAACAAAATCACATGATTTTTTCTGAAGATTTTTTTATAAATTTTAAGCTGTCACTTCGACACTTCGGCGTTGCTCACTTCGCAAGTGCTCAGTGCATCGCAGTGCTGGCAAGCTTACGTCGACAAAAGCTCAGCACATCGCCCTTCAGGACGCAATCGGTATTTATTATAAAATGCGGCAACGTCTCATTCCCTTGAACTATCTATGATGCATCGCCTAACGGACAAAAAAATCAAATCCTATTTCTGACAGTAAATTGAAGGCAATTATATATTGACGTTCTCTACTCTGTTGCAGTTCAAATCACTTCGCACCTTCCAGATATAGATTTGCAAAAAATTAAACTTACAAAGGTTTTTCTTTTCGAATTTTTTGCAACATTTCACTATAAATATTCATGTGATTTAGGTTTGTAATAATAATATCACTGTAATAGAATTTAAGTATATTATCGTAAGTAAAACCTTTGCTAGCCATTGTTTTAGCACTCTCGACAGAAAGTCCAACACCTGTCCCATTGCCTTTACCGACAATCGTAATAACACCTTTATCAAGACTCATTGAAAATAAAGATGATTTCCAGCCCCAATCTGTTCGTATAGTATTTAAACTAATGGTTTCATTATCAATTTTAAACTCATTTTCTCTTGTATCTTGTTGCACTATTAGTAATTGCTTATAAAGCTTATTCTCAGCAGATTTTACACCTTTTTTTATTAAATAAGACTGCCATTCAGCCGCTGGAATTAGTATTTTCCAACTATAGTTATTTCCGTTTTCTGCAAATTCATCTTTAACTGATTTAAGATGTGTTTCTGCTGCTCCATACACATACTCTGACGGAGCAGTGTATCCCCCACTATTAAGATGAGAAATAGGATTTAACAGGTTTTGGTATTTATCTACCATTACTAAATTACTAGTCTTTTTAGATGCATTGATGATAATTCTGTTTGTTGATTTATTGCTATAAATTTGACAATGCGTTCCATCGCAAAGATCAAACCCCTCGTTTTCGTGTTTTGCATAATTGAGAGTACAAAAAGTTCGATACATAACCGCCTGAGCTTTAAAGAACTCTTCTGACGCCATTCCTGTACCTAATCTTTCTACAATAGCAGCAACATAAGCGTCAAGATTAATATAATTAACAGCCAAAACACTATATTCATGCAATTTAACTTTTATCCAACCTTCGTAACAACGTGCTGGCTCAACGGAACCAGAATAATTTATAAAAAATGCAGCATTATCCCCATTGTTAACTATTCTAATATCTTTTTTTGTTCCCCAAGCTTTAGCTTTGTTACGATAAACAAGGTATTCGGCTTCTTTAACAATACTAATATTATTACCTATTTGCAGCGTATCAACAATGTCGTAGTCATTATAAACAAAATAAGTTCCTTTTTGAATAGTAATTGTAACTCCTTGCGGTTTTTTTTCATAAAATATGGCAACAGAAATATCTTGGGATGACATTGGTAGTGTCATCCCAGTAATAATAACTATAATTAAGAATTTATACATTCTTTACTCTTTACTAACTCTATTAAGCATATTAGTGGCAATTCTTTTATAAACGCCTGGTTGATCTAATTTCTTATACAAAGATAAGTAATATTCTTTGATTTGGTTATGTTTTTTTCCGTTCGGTAATATCTTTATTAACTCGTTTGTTAGATTTTGCTTAGTTAAGTCATTTTGTATAAGCTCTTTAATGGCATTTTTATCAAGTATAAGATTAACTAATGAAATATATTTAACATTAGCAACAATGCGAGCAATCATTACCGATAATGTGCCACCTTTATAACAGACAATCTGCGGTAGATTAAACAAAGCTGCTTCTAAGGTAGCCGTTCCAGAGGTTATCAATCCGGCAGTTGAGTGTGATAATATGTCGTATGTTTTTCCAGATAATAATTTAACTGGTTTATTTTCAATAAATTGCAGATAAAACTCTCTGTCTATTGCCGGTGCACCTGTGATAACAAATTGATAATCAGTGAAATCTTGAGCAAGTTCTGCCATAATTGGCAACATCTGTTTTATTTCTTGTTTTCTACTTCCAGCCATAAGAGCAATTATTGGCTTTTTCTCAAGATTATTTTGTTCACAAAACTCATCGAAACTGCTTTTTTTATGCTCATTCACTACATCAACAAGCGGATGTCCAAAATACTCGACATCAATATTGTAAGATGCGTAAAATTCTTTTTCAAATGGTAAAATAGTGTACATTCTATCAGTATAATCTCTGATTTTAAAGACTCTTGAGGCTTTCCAGGCCCAAACATTGGGTGAAATAAAGAACAATGATTTATAATTATTCTTTTTCGTCCATTTAGCCATTCGGAGATTAAAACCTGGGTAATCGATAAAAATAACTACATCAGGATTAAATTCTTTGATTTGCTTTTTACATATTTTAAAGTTCTTTTGAATAGTAAGAATATTTTGCAAAACTTCAACAAAACCCATAAAAGCAAGCTCTCTTATGTGTTTAAATATTTTCATACCTTCTTTTTCAAGTAGATCTCCTCCCCATCCATGAAAAATCGCTTTGTTATCAATTTTTTTTATTTCACGAACCAAGAATGAGCCATGTAGGTCTCCTGAGGCCTCTCCAGCAAGAATAAAGTATTTCATCACATAAATTTAATAACTACAACAAGGATTGTGTACATAAGTACCGAAAGGATTAGTCCTTTCATGGCATACCAGTAATCGGTTTTTTTAAAAATAAAGAACAAAATTAGGTTTGGTAATACACAAAGGCTCAAAACTGGAGTAAAAGCTCCCTTGTTATAGATAGTTTGGATAAAATCTAATAGTGGTAGTTCTGCTTCTACAGAAAACGCAGAGTACGCATAGTAAATAATAAAAGTTAAGGCAGGTAAAATAATTCCTCCCAACAAGCCGTACACAGGTTTGTTATACTTTTTAATCATATTTGGTCTTACTTCCATATTATAAATTTCTATTTTTAAGATTAGTAATTGTACTATAGTGTGTAAAGTCTATTTTTACAGGAACAATTGAAGCGTAATTATTTTTCAAAGCCCATTCATCGGTTTCCTCATTATCTGGTTCTGTATTTAAAAAGCTACCTGTTAGCCAGTAATATTCTCTTCCATAAGGGTCTATTCGTTTGTCGAATTTTTCGCTCCACAGTCCCGGTGTTTGTTTACAAATTCTATAACCTTTAAAATCAGCAATATCAATTTTTGGATAATTGATGTTAAGTGCTACTTGATAAGGTAGCCCCTCTCCTAACACATTTTCAATAACTTTTGCTGCAAATTTTTCGGGGATTGTAAAATCGGCTTCGGGCGAATGGTCGAGTAAAGAAAACCCAATTGATGGTATTCCATACAGGCTTGCTTCAATTGCGGCTCCCATTGTTCCAGAATAAACTACGCTTACGGCAGCATTTGATCCATGATTAATCCCTGAAAGCATGATATCGGGTTTTGCAGGTAATAATTGATTTACTGCAAGTTTAACACAATCAGCTGGAGTGCCAGGTACTGCACAAATAGTTAATTCTGGCGACTTTTTTAAATATCTAACTCTTAGCGGCTTTGCAAGACTTATTGAGTGGCTCATACCCGATTGGCCATCCTCGGGAGCAACAACAAATACATTACCGAACTTTTTTGCAATTTCTATTAGACTGTAAAGTCCTTTTGCATCTATCCCATCATCATTTGATACAAGTATCAATTTTCTTTTTTCCACAATTATAATTTTTTTTACAAAAATACGAATTGAAGTATGCATAAACTACTTAAAAGAGTTTATTTTTCAACAATTTGTTTTTGATACATCTATTAATAAGCCATCTATCGCTTCTATTGTATTAGGAAAAACCTCCTTGGCTTCTTCGATTAGCTTTTCCACACTTTTATATCTGGACGAAAAATGTCCGATAATTAATTGTTTGGCGTTCACTTTTTTTGCAATCATAGCAGCCTGAGCGGCGGTTGAGTGCATGGTTTCACGTGCTATTTCTTCTAATTCTGCTCCAAAAGTTGCTTCGTGGTATAGCAAATCTACATCATTTACATATTCATTAAGATTTTGTATTGGCAAAGTGTCGGTACAAAATGCAAATGACAATGGTTTTGGAGCAGGAATTGTGAGTTTTTGGTTTTCTATTACCATATTATCAATAATTAAATCCTTACCGTTTTTAATAGTAAGAATTTGTTTTATAGATAGGTTAAACTCTTCGATAGCTTCTTTTTTTATGTTAAGTTGTTTTTGTTTCTCTTTAAATAGAAATCCCCAAACAGGCTTACTGTGTTTTAGAGGGAAACTAAAAACTTGTATATTTTTATTTTCAAATATTTTATTTTTGCCATTGTCATTGAGGGCAACAAAATTGATTTTATATTTTAGTTGGTCATTATTGTGGTTTAGGACAGCCTCATAAATATCTTTAAGTTTAGCTGGTGCATAAATATTTAAGTTTTGTTTTCTTCCAAGCAGATTAAAACTCGACAATAAACCAAAAAGGCCATAAATATGGTCGCCATGTAAGTGTGAAATAAAAATATTTTTTAGCCTACCAAAAGGCACACCGTATTTGCGCATCTGCATTTGTGTTCCTTCGGCACAATCTATAAGGTATGGTTCGTTATTATAAAGAACTACCTGTGCGGTTGGGAACCTTTCTGAAGTTGGTAATGCACTGCTACTGCCTAATATTCTTAATTTAAAGTCCATATTATTTAATAAAAAAGCTGCTCTCTATAACGGAGAACAGCTTTTATTGTTATAATTAAAACATACTATTTGTCTTTCTTATCTTTTTTCTCCTGTTGTAGCAGTTCTTCTTTAAGAGCAGCTAAATCAGTAACATCACCAATAGTTGTTTTTTCGATTTTATCACCTGTACTTTTCGGTTTTCTCGATTTTCCAGAATCAGATTTGCCTTTTCTTTCTTCTTGTGCCTGAGCTTTATTGATATCTTCGTGAATTCTTGAGTGTGATACAAAAATTTTCTTAGCATCTTTATTAAACTCAACAACTTTAAAGTTCAATTTTTCTTCAATTTTTGAAGGAGTTCCGTCTTCTTTCACAAGATGTTTAGGAGTAGCAAAACCCTCTACACCATAAGGAAGAGCAATTATAGAACCTTTATCGTTCATTTCGATTATCGTTCCTTCGTGTATTGAGTCAACTGTAAATATTGTTTCGAATACTTCCCATGGATTTTCTTCGATTTGCTTATGTCCAAGACTTAATCGACGATTTTCTTTGTCTATTTCGAGAACAACAACTTCGAGTTCAGCATCAATAGTAGTAAATTCTGCTGGGTGTTTGATTTTCTTAGTCCACGAAAGGTCTGAGATGTGTACTAATCCGTCAACTCCCTCCTCGAGCTCAACAAATACGCCAAAGTTTGTAAAGTTACGAACTTTAGATTTGTGTTTTGAGCTAACAGGATATTTTGTTTCAATGTCTTCCCATGGATCTGGGTGCAATTGTTTAATACCGAGAGACATTTTACGTTCTTCGCGGTCGAGAGTTAGAATTACAGCTTCTACTTCATCTCCTACTTTCATAAATTCTTGAGCAGAACGTAAGTGTTGCGACCAAGACATTTCGCTAACATGAATAAGTCCTTCTACACCAGTGTTTATTTCTACAAATGCACCATAATCTGCAAGTACAACTACTTTACCTTTAACTTGGTCACCAATTTTTAGATTTTCGTCAAGAGCGTCCCATGGATGCGGAGTTAATTGCTTAAGACCTAATGCAATACGTTTTTTGTCATCATCAAAGTCGAGGATAACAACCTGAATTTTAGCGTCAAGTTCAACGATTTCTTCGGGATGAGTAACCCTACCCCACGATAAATCCGTAATGTGAATAAGTCCGTCAACACCACCAAGGTCGATAAATACACCATAACTTGTAATGTTTTTAACAGTTCCTTCAAGTACTTGACCTTTTTCAAGTTTTGAAATGATGTGTTTCTTCTGTTCTTCGAGTTCGGCTTCGATGAGTGCTTTATGAGATACAACAACGTTTTTAAATTCTTCGTTGATTTTAACAACTTTAAATTCCATTGTTTTACCTACATAAATGTCATAATCTCTAATTGGTTTAACATCAATTTGTGAACCTGGCAAGAAAGCCTCGATTCCAAATACGTCAACGATCATACCGCCTTTAGTACGGCATTTGATGTATCCATTAACAATCTCATCTTTATCATGAGCAACATTAACACGCTCCCAAGATTTAAGCGATTGAGCTCTTTTATGCGAAAGAATTAACTGTCCGTCAATGCTTTCCATGTTTTCAACATACACATCAACTACATCACCTACTTTTAATTCTTCTGTGCTACGAAATTCGTTTGCGTTAATAATCCCTTCAGATTTGTAACCAATGTTTATTACAACTTCTCTTTTGTTGATTGCAACAACAGTGCCGTCAACAACTTCGCCTTCCATAACAAGCTTAAAAGTGTTGTTGTAAACATCTTCGAGTTGAGCACGCTCGTCTTTTGTGTAAGTTTCGTCTTTTTTGCCAATTAAATCCCAATTAAAATCATCAAGTGGTTTAATCTCTCCTGAGTTTGATGTTTGGGGTTTGCTTTCGGGAGTTTTTTCTGCTTTCACTTCTTCAGTTTTAACTTCCTCTGCTTTTGCTTCTTCGATTTTTTCTTCTTTTACAGGAGCATCTTCAGTTTTAACTTCCTCTGCTTTTACTTCTTTTACAGGAGCTTCTTCAATTTTGACCTCCTCTACTTTTGCTTCTTGAGTTTCAGAAACTTGAGAGTTTTCAACATCCTCGGCTAAAACCTCTTCTTTTTTGTCTTTTTCTGTCATTTTGTTAATAATTTGTTTTTCTTTAATTTAGTTAGACATTATATATAATTGAATTTGAAGGTGCAAAAGTAGTCTTTTTTTCTGAAAATCAAACATTTTGAACAAAAAATAAGTGTTCCCTGTATTCTACTGTTTGAAAAACAATAAAAATAGTGAAATTGAAGACAAATTAATTGTGTTTTAGTTTATGCTATCACGATAAATGACAACTTACAGTAAGTTATATTATTCACAATAAATTTGACAATTAATTTTTATCACCACTCCTATGTTGATTTTTTACGTGTTTTACATCTACAAGTTCTTAAATAATAACTAATTTTGCATAAAAGAATAAAATTGGAATTTATTAAACGAAATATAAACGGAATTTTAGGAACTATTGTTTTTCATTTGATAATAGTTATTATTGTTATGGCTTCTGGTATAGAGACTAAGGTGCAATACCAAGAAACATATATGTTAATTGAGCCACAGTATTTGGATGAAATTGAACAAGAGAAAGAAAAAACAGATGCAGAAGCTAAATACGGCGATATTGACATAGAACAATACATTAATGAAATTCGGAATGTTGGTAGCAATTACCGTGGAGGTGCTTCGCCCGAAGAATTACAAGCAATGTCTCAAGAAAAACTAAAAGCAATGTATGAAGCTGAAATGTTGCGAGAAAAGTACGGTGATGATTATGAAAAAATGATGAATACAAGCTACGAAGATTATTTAAAAGAAAATAATACTCCCGATAATAAAACAGGACAATCCGATAATAGTACTAATGAATCCTATGCAGGTCCTGCTTTAGTTTTTGTTGAACTCGAAAACCCTAAAAGAGGGAAAACATATATCGAAGTCCCTGTTTTTACTTGCAGACATGGTGGGACGGTAATAATAAACATAAGCATCGATACTGACGGACGTGTAAAATCAGCTAATATAACATCGGTAAAATCATCAGGGGATGGAGATTGTATCGGCAACGCAGCCCGAAATGCGGCCTTAAATTCAAAATTTACAACTGCCGCCGGAGGCAAACTTGAATATGGTAAAATAACATATCAGTTTATACAGCAGTAAAGTAATATATCTAATTATTAGTTGATTAGCGTTAGCAAGAACCGAGTTTACGAATTTCGCTCAGCTCAAGCGTCAAAGACAAGGCTTGCGAAGTTACATTTATTTTGTTAGCGCCATTTTCTTAGATTCAATTGTTTTACCATCTGCAGTAAGATAATACGTGTAATGTCCTGCACTTAAATCGTGTGCATATACAATTAACTC
>CAYNKH010000113.1:0-9334 GCA_964397745.1 uncultured Bacteroidales bacterium
ACAATTAATTTAAATAATAATAGATTTTCCGAAAAATTGATTAAATATTAATTCAATGCCTAATTCTGCTTTAACTCTCATAGAATTAAACCAAAAAATCAAATTTGCAATTGAACAAAAATTTGATTCGCCCGTTTGGGTGGTTGCAGAAATTAATAACATTACTCGACATCGCAGCGGACATTGTTATCTCGAATTTATTCAAAAAGCAAAAGATTACGATCAGATTATTGCAAAAACCAGAGCTGTAATATGGTCAACCCAATTTAGAATGATTGAGTCTTATTTCCAGTCTGTTACTAAAAGTCGCCTCGAAGCGGGGTTAAAAGTTCTTGTCAGAGTAAGCGTTGATTATCACGAGCTTTATGGACTTTCATTAAATGTTAGAGATATCGACCCAGCTTACACTCTTGGTGATCTCGAAAGACGTAAAAAAGAAATTATTGACCGATTGGTTTCCGAAGGCGTTTTTGATATGAATAAAGAACTCGAAATGCCATTAGTCGTTCAGAATATTGCGGTAATTTCGTCATCAGGGGCAGCAGGCTACGAAGATTTTATTAATCAACTGGATAAAAATAAATACAAATATAAATTCTCAATCACACTTTTTGAAGCCGATATGCAGGGTAATAGAACCGAAGAAACTGTAGTAAAAGCCATTAACCAAGTTTTTGAAGCAGATACAGAATTCGACACCCTTGCTATTTTGCGCGGTGGGGGTGCTAAAAGTGATCTTAGTGTTTTTGATAATTACAATATTGCATATTTGATAACACAATTCCCAATTCCCGTAATAACTGGTATAGGACACGAACGAGATGAGTCTGTGTGTGATATGGTTGCTTATTCAAAACTGAAAACACCCACAGCAGTTGCCGAATTTTTGATTGATCATAACCAAATGTTTGAGGCAAATATTACTGAACTTGGAGAAGATATATTTGTCCTTGCAAAAGATTTTATCAGAACAAATCAAACTTATGTTACTAATCTTAGTATTGGAATTAATAAAACTAAAAATATAATTTCGGCTAAATTAGATTATTGTAACCAGCTTTTTTATAAAGTGAATAATCTTGCAAAAACGCAAGTAAAAGAAGAAAATATTAGACTGCTTAATTATCGAAATAGAATAACGAGTACTCCAAAAATAAAAATCAAACAAGAACACAACGATTTATTTAATTATAATTCAAAACTTACTAATGCCTCTAAGGGCTTAATTAGTAAAGCTTTACATATTATCGATATGCACGAGCAAAATGTTCGCCTGATTGACCCTGTAAATGTTTTAAGCAGAGGTTTTTCAATAACAAAATATAATGGGAAAATAATAAATAAAAATAGTAATCTCAAACTTGGCGATAATATAGAAACAGTAACATCAAAAGATAGAATTTTAAGTAAAATTATAGAAATTGATAAGGTAATTGCAAAAGGAGCAAAAAAGCAGAAATAAAATGAAAAAAAAACTACTTATACTTATAGCACTGTCGGTTTTGGCTCTCAACACTTTTGCGTGGAAAATAAAATCTGATTCAACTATCTATGCAGGAGCTTGGGGAGGTGCAAGTTATGCTAAAATTATGGGCTATCCTGGAACAAGTCCACTAATGGGAAGTGCTTATGGAGTGAAATTTTGGCTGCAACCCAATCGTGAATTTAGTTTTAACACAGGAATAGGGTTTATTCAAAAAGGCTATGTTGGACCTATGGAATACTTTAATATTTATAATAGCTCTGTTGGTTCTTTTGACACCAATTTTAAATTTAATTATTTGAATATTCCATTAGGATTAAATTACAATCTCGGCAGAAAAAAGTTTAATATTTACCTTTCGGCAGGAATAGATATAGATATTTTATTAAAACAACAAACTTACCATACATCATTAGTACCAGAAAAAATGAATAATATAGAAATTGTTCGAATAGACTCGGATAATACAGAAATATATAAAAAGTTTAATTTCGGAGTTTACATCGGAGGCGGTTTAGAATATAGATTTAAACCAAATTTTATCGTTTTTGCAGATGTAAAATATATGCACGGTACCAATGATATTCTCAATGTTAATTCAATATATATTCTAAAGCAACGCCCAATTGTGTTCGGACTCGGAATACGAATCGGAATTCCGGTTACTTATGGATATTATGATTAGGGGGAATTTGTTTTGTAAATGTTTATGTGTTGATTCATGTTGGATTAAGTGTTTTTAATATGAATACTTTTTTAGATTTTATTGAAATATTTTGATTAATAATTAACTGTTAATATCTTTACAATTAAACAATTACTGTTTTTAATAATTGAAACAATAAAAAGAGTAAATTTGTATAAGAGTAAATATAATTATAATTCACTGAGTTTGTCGGGATGCTTTGGAGCGATTATTGAAGCATAACGGTAAGAGTAGATAAAATAATATAAAAATGAAAAACTATGAAACAAACATTCCTTATTTTGACTTTATTATTGACATTTGGGCTTCTCAAAGCACAAACAATTCAGTCAAGTAGTTATAGCACTATTGGCTATATAAAATCAGATGGTACAATTCAAAATAGCAGTTATTCTACTGTAGGTTACATAAAAAATGATGGTACAATTCAAAACAGTAGTTACTCTACAATTGGATACATAAAAAGTGACGGTACAATTCAAAATGGTAGTTATTCTACTGTTGGCTATGTAAAAAGTGATGGTACAGTTCAAAATAGTAGCTATTCTACTCTTGGATATATAAAAGATGACGGAACTGTTCAGAACAGTAGCTATTCTACAATTGGATATGCTAAAGGTATCAAAAAAGAATGGGCAGCTGTAAAGTTTTTCTTTTTTAGTTTTGATTAGTGCCTTTTACGAAACCGATATGTGCAACAATCAATGAATGTGAGGCGTTTTGTTGATATTTTATGATTATCTACAATAATATATTTATGGTCTAAGAATTTTATTATTTTTAAAAAAAACAAGATTTAATCTTAAATAAGAGAAAAAAAAATATTTGGAAAAAACTTTAAATATTGGAGAGTTTTTGAAAAACCATGAAGTTCGAAGAGAATTATATCTATCATATTTATAATCAGGGAAATAATCGCCGTAAGATATTTTTTTGCAGGGAGAACTATTTGTTTTTTCTTAAAAAGATAGAAACTCATATTTGCCCATACGCTGATATATTAGCATGGTGTCTTATGCCGAACCATTTTCATTTGATGGTTTTGGTTAGGCG
Organism: uncultured Bacteroidales bacterium; assembly: GCA_964397745.1. GTDB lineage: Bacteria > Bacteroidota > Bacteroidia > Bacteroidales > ML635J-15 > Bact-19. The sequence continues at coordinate 3,243 of CAYNKH010000113.1, forward strand.
GCTTGGTGCTAATTCGGGGAGCGACTTGGATGCATTTGCGGGAGGCAAGTCGCCCCCCGAATTAGCAGTAGTAAAAGATCTCAACAAAAATATCGGCATAATGTTAGCATCCTACACTCGTGCAATAAATAAACAGGAAAACTTCACTGGATCATTGTTTCGCAAAGCAACAAAAGCATTATGCATCAATTGCCCTGAGGGTTTAAGTCCTTCATTTTATGATACAGAATTTGGTACTATGTTTTCCAATAATCTGTATTTTGAACAATATCCTCAAGTTTGTTTTAATTACATAAACCAAAATCCTGTAAAAGCTGGGCTTGCAAAAATAATTACTGATTGGGAGTTTTCTTCGGCTCGGGATTATGCTGGATTAAGAAATAATACACTTATAACCAAATTAGTTGCAAGCGAATATCTAGATATTTGCATTTAATACTAATTTGGGGAGCGACTTGGATGCATTTTGCGGGAGGCGAGTCGCACCCCGAATTAGCACACCCAGAATTAGCACCGCTAATGCATTTGCGAGAGGCGAGTTACACCCCGAATTAGCACCGCTAATGCATTTGCGAGAGGCAAGTTGCACTCCCAATTAGCAGATTTTTCACTTTTATTCAGCATAATATCATTTATGGTCTAAGAATTTTATTATTTTTACAAAAAAAAAAAATTGAATCTCGAACTATTCATAGCAAAGCGTTTGGTTAGCAAGCGGCATTCGAAGGGCAGTTTTAGCCGTCCAATTGTTACTGTTGCCATTGGTGGTATTGCTATCGGTTTGGCTGTGATGATTCTTTCGGTGGCTATTGTAACTGGTTTTAAAAATGAGGTTTCCGAAAAAGTTATTGGGTTTGGAGCACATTTGCAAATTGTGAATTTTGATAATAACTCATCTTACGAAACATTACCAATTACACAAAATCAGGCTTGGCTTGGAGATATAACTCAACTTGACGGAATACGCTCTATCAATAAATTTATTGTAAAAGCGGGCATTATTAAAACTGATGAGTATCTGCACGGTGCTGTTTTTAAGGGAATTGATACTGATTACGATTGGAGTTTCTTTAAGCAATATCTTGTTGAGGGCGATACTTTGAGTATTGATGACTCGATTAAATCGGGCAATATTGTTGTCTCAGAATTTATTGCAAAAGCTCTAAAAGTTAAGTTAGGCGATGATTTAGGTGCTTATTTTATTCAGGATCCTCCACGAATGAGAAAATTTACTGTCTGCGGAATATATAATACCCAACTTGCCGACCTTGATAAACTTTTTGTGATTGTTGATATTAAACACTTACGAAAACTAAATAACTGGGAAGATGATCAAATAACAGGTTTCGAAATTCAGGTTGATGATTTTTCTAATCTCATCGACTATGAAATTAAAGTAAACAGATTGGTTGGTTATGATTTTAGCCCCGATGGAAATGTTCTGAAGGTTCGTAGTATTAAGGACGAGTATCCTGGTATTTTTGATTGGCTCGCGCTGTTAGACATCAATGTTTGGATAATTCTATTCTTGATGTTGGCGGTTGCAGGATTTAATATGGTATCGGGATTATTGGTTATAATTCTGGAGAGGGTAAACATGATTGGAGTAATGAAGAGCATGGGAGCACGCAATATTCAAATCGAAAAAGTTTTTATTTATTTTGCTGGGTTCTTAATTAGTCGCGGATTGTTATTTGGTAATATTATTGGAATTGGATTGTGCCTTATTCAGATGTTTACGGGACTTATTACTTTAGACCCAGAATCATATTATGTTTCACAGGTACCTATAAATCTTAATATTTGGCATATAATTATTTTAAATGTTGGGACAATGTTAAGCACTATTATAATTATGATTTTTCCATCTAAAATAATATCAAAAATCAGCCCAGTAGATTCTATGAGGTTTAATTAAATTGCACAACTATGATATATGTTCAACTCGCAGTAGCACCGGTTGTAGTTATTCTCGCTTATATTTATTATCGAGATAAATACAATAAAGAACCGTTTTGGTTACTGTTCCTCTTATTTGTGGCAGGGATGTTTTCTGTCTTGCCAGTGTTGGGAACAGGATATGTGTCAGACTTTTTTCTTGAAAAATTTGATGGGCTTTATCAAGTAGCATATACAGCTTTTGTGCAGGCAGCTTTTATTGAGGAGTTTTGGAAATTATTTTTTACATTCCTTATTGTTTGGTGGGCAAAGTCTTTCGATGAACGATTCGATGGAATTGTATATGCTGTAACCGTTTCTATGGGTTTTGCAGTAGTAGAAAATATTTTATATGTTACTGGTTACGGATTTTCAACCGGACTCCTCAGAATGGTTACTGCTGTTCCTGCCCATGCAATATTTGGCATTAGTATGGGATATTATCTTGGACGTGCAAAATTTGATAGTCCAAAAGCACTTTATTTAATTCTTGCATTTGTTGTCCCATGGTTGATGCACGGAATTTACGACTTTTTGATTATGTCTGGGGTAACGTGGATGGTTATTGCATTTATTGGATTTTTAATACTTATGTATATTTATGGTTTTGGCAGATTAAAAAAATCATCAAAATATAAAGTAAAACCAGAGCCGCAAAATATCTCGCAAACCATTACAAATGAGACATATTCGGCATACAATGTAAATCTAAATTCTCCTGATAGAGGGTTTGAAACAAATGAAAACCTCCCAAATAATCCTTTAACTGATAATACGGAATATCAATATCAAAATATAAATCCTGAGAATGCAGAACAAAACTACTCTCAGCAGCAATACGCTCCAACACATGGTGTTCAACAAAATCAAAATAATGAGACTTTTCAAAATCAAACTCAGGATAGAGGTTTTGCGAATCCTCAAACATTTGCAGCTTATCCAGTAAAAAACAATCTCGAAACACTTGCAGTACTGCACTATGTTATCGGAGGGTTTAAAATATTATCATCTCTATTTGTTTTGATTTATGTGTTGATGGGAGCAGGGATGATTGCTGGCGGAATATATGACAGTGACGAGAGCATGCAAATGGTCGGCGGAATATTTCTAATATTGGGATTGTTTGGTTTTGTTATGGTTGTGTCATTGGGCATAATGAGTATTTTGGCAGGCAAATTCCTATCACAAAAAAAGCATCGTATGTTCTGCTTAGTTATCTCAATACTAGAATGTTTTAATACTCCGTTTGGTACAGTGTTAGGCATATTTACAATTATCGAAATTGAAAAAGCGGAGGTTAAGAGATTATTTGATAATAATTAAAAAAACACATCTTTTTTTTACATATTTTAATCAATCTTGTCGCATTTTTATGGATACTGATAAAATTTCAAAACTTCTAACTTATTAGCAAACCAGCAATCCCAAGAATTAAAGATTAATCTTAAATTTATAGTAAAATTTTGACTTTACATTGCCGATAAAAAAATCAAATCCTATTCCTATCAATAAATTGGAGGCAATGTAAACGTCTGTAAATTAACAAACAAAAAGGGCAAAAGTAACTGATAACTAAGAATGGGGTAGGAGTTCTGAATGTATTGCCCCTAACAGGACTTTTTATTTTCGGCTGTTTTTTACCAATGTTTAATGCCTGCGATATTAGTCCAGTTAGGAACAAAATATTGGTGAAAAGGGAAGAGTTTCAATGCAAAGAAAAGGTGGAGATGAAGCTATCTTGTTGTTTTACAGTCCTTTAAAAAGGGAAAAAGAAGCTTTGAAGATTTGGATTATTATCTCGTTACTAGTTTCCCTTTTGAAATATGATTAGATAATTTTGTGTCCTCTACAATAATTTCTCCTCCTATGATAATAGTTTCAGCCTGACCTTTGATTTTAAAGCCTTCAAAAATATTACAATCGCAGTTCTGGTGATGAGTTTTAGATGAAATAGTTCTTTCGGTTTTAGGGTTCCAAACTACAATATCGGCATCAGTTCCTTGTGCAATAATTCCTTTTTTAGGAAATAACCCAAAGGCTTTTGCAGCTTGTGTAGATGTAATATCAACCAGTTTGTTAATGCTGATTTTATTTGTTAATACACCAAAAGTAAATAATAGTTCTATTCTGTGTTCAACACCTCCTGCTCCGTTTGGGATTTTTGTAAAATCATTTTGTCCGATCTTTTTCTGACTAAAATTAAAAGGGCAATGGTCTGTGCCTATTGTTTGTATTGTATTTTGATTAATTGCACTCCAAAGTGCATCTTGGTCAGATTTTTTACGTAATGGTGGACTTAATACAAATGATGCAGTTTTGTCGAACGAACCAGAGTATGTGGAGTCGTCTAAAAGCAAGTAATGTGGGCATGTTTCTGCATAAACAGTTTGTCCTTTGTCTTGTGCTATCTTTATCAAATTTAAGGATAATTCAGATGAAACATGAACAATATATATCGGGCAATTGTGTTTTGCAGCCAATTTAATAGCTTTTTCTACTGCTTGGGCTTCCATTTCGGCAGGGCGGGAAACGGGATGAAATTCTACGCTTGTTTTGTTTTCAGAAATGAGTTTATTTCTTAATTCTTCAATTTCGTTACCTAATTCGCAGTGAATTGTAACTAAACCACCTAATTTTCCTACTGTTTGCAAAACTTGTTCAAATTCATAGTCATTTAAACCGACAGAGGTTTTATAAGCCAAATATACTTTAAAAGACGGATAACCTTTTGTAAAGCACTCTTGTATTTCTGCTTTCGTCGAATTTTGCCATTCAACTGGACTTACATGAAAACTATAGTTTGTGATTGAATCTTTTGCTTCGGCAATTCTTTTTTGTAGAGCATCTGTTAGGGGTTGACCTCTTGTCGGTGTAACAAAATCTATTAGTGTTGTTGTTCCGCCAAATACGGCAGCTTTGCTGCCTGTGTAAAAGCTGTCTGATGAAGGTCCAACAGGGGTTGGTAATTGCATATGAACATGAGGGTCAATACCTCCAGGAAATACGTATTTGTCTAGTGCATCAATTATTTTATACTCATCGGAGACTGGAATATTACTTGCAATTTTAAGGATTTTATCATCAATAGTTAGAATGTCTGCGATTAAAGATTTATCTGCATTTACAATTGTTCCGTTTGTGATAAGAATTTTCATGTCGAATTAAGCTTTTAATCAAAATTACAAATTATTTGTGTTTGCAAACACCGTGTTCCTTTAGCTCATGCGATGCACTGAGTATATCGAAGTGAGACTAACGAAATACAGCTACCGGACTTTATCGGCAAACACAGTTTATATAATTTTCTTTTCATACATACCCTCTTTATTTTTATTAAATCCAAGTTTTTTTAAATATGCGGTATATTGCTTACTGTTGCCATCAGTAATAATCTTAGTGATACCGCTTTCGATAAATCTATTTATAATCCTCTTATAAATATATTTGCCGTTTTTGAAGTCTCGATATTCAGGTATAACATAATCTAAACCAACGCATAACGTATTTTCATCTATTTTATGTGCTAGAAATATTCCCGTAACTGACATGTTGCGTAAAACAAAAAAACTTATTGTGTTCATCTCAGGTTTGTACCTAAATTCAGGAAAAAATAACTGAATGTCTTTGTTGTGGAACGATAGAAACTTTAGTAGATAGCGATTATCTGAGCGAATTTCAAGAGTTTCGAATTCCTCTTTTTGGGAATAGATAAGTGTAAGATAATAAATATCAGCAGCCATAATAAATGCATTTAGTATCCCAACGGGTATGGCTCCAAGTGCAAACCCGTAACCGGTCATTATCGTTGCCCCTAAAAGATTAACCCATCTAAACTTTACAATAGAGTTTAGCATCATGGATATTGCAATTATTATTGAGGATGCGTAACCAATGATTTCAATTATCGATAAGTCCATATTAATAGTTTTTATTTGAGTACAAAATTAACAAAAATCAGTAGAGATTCTCTTTATATTGTGTAATTTGCACGTGAAAAAGGAATATTGAATTAGTTTTGGACAAACCTCACTTCTTGTTTACTGACCTCCACCATGTCTAGATGTCAATGCCTGAAATAGGTTGACCGTTTTAAAAGTTAAATTTTATAATTAAAACGTTAAATTTATGGCAACAAAATCAAATTACAAATTGAC
>CAYNKH010000114.1:0-9274 GCA_964397745.1 uncultured Bacteroidales bacterium
AATATCGCCAGCACAAAATGACCAACGAGCCCCTATTATTTCGCAAAAATAAAGACTAATTCCAGTAGTTACTTTCAGTCTATCAGCAATAGCATTTAGACGTTCGTTTATATTAGAAAACTGATTAGAGATTTCCAATATATCGTTAGATGTAAATATCGCGTTCTCCATTACTAATTTGGTCATATTTTTTCAAGAAATTATCATATAATTTACCTTTTTTATAAAAAGGCATTTCTTTAATTTCCGTTAATTCTTTATCAATAAGTGGGAAACCGATTTCCCGAGTTTCGTCAGATGCGTAATCGTCGAGAAACTCTCTATAAGTAAGAACTGCATTTAATTTACAGAATTTACCCTCTTTGCAAGATTTTAGCAAGTCCATAATTTTATCTCCCGTACGACCGCAACGATATCCTGCTGTACAAAATGATGAAATCATTCCAAGTTTAGCCATTTCTCTAATTATTTCATCAAGACTTCTTGTATCGTTTAGGATGAATTGTTGTTTGTTTGTAATTTGCTTTATTCCCTCAGCTTGTGAAAGAGCTTTTGCTTTTAAAGCATCGGTATAACCTCCAATTCCAATATTACTAGACGCATCGGTTTGTGTGCAACCAATAGTCATAAGAGCTGTATGAGTCTCAGGTTTTTCTCGAACAGTACAAATTAGTCCTGTATAAGGGACAGACAAGCGTAAAATAGCGACTATTTTTTTCATGTGCTGATCACTAACCAAATATTTTGAACCTGTACTTAATTGCGACCCACTAGCTGGAGTTAAACGTGGAAATGAAATAGTATGTGGCCCTATATCAAACTGACGTTCAAGATCCATTGCATGATAAAGTAATCCCATTACTTCAAATTTCCAATCATACACTCCAAAAAGCGCCCCAGTTGCAACATCATCAATTCCTGCATCCATAGCACGATGGAGAGCATAAAGACGCCATTGATAATTTGATTTTGGTCCAGATGGATGAACAATTTTGTATGTGGGTTTATGGTAAGTTTCTTGGAATACTTGATATGTACCAATGCCAGCTTCCCAAAGTTTTTTAAGCTCAGAGGTTTCCATTGGAGCTGCATTTACATTTATTCTGCGAATATTCCCATAACCTGGTCCTTTAGGAGATTTTTCTTCCACAGAATACGCTGTTTTAATAGATTCTACCATATAATCGGCATCGCTACGTTGATGTTCACCAAAAACGATAATCATACGCTTATGACCTTCACTGGTGATTATTCGTGTTTCTTCACGAATTTCGTCCATTGTTAAGATACGCCGTTTTTCTTCTGTGTTTTCTTTTCTAAACCCACAATATAAACATGAATTAACACATAAGTTCGAACAATATAAAGGTGCAAAAAAGACAATCCGATTATCATAAACTTTTCGCTTAACTTCGAGGGCAGTAGAATACATTTCCTGCAATAAATCTTCGTCTTCTACAGCTAATAATGCAGCAACTTCATCAGGATTAAGGCGTTCAATTGTGAGCGACTTCTGCATTATGTCACGAATTCTTTGCTTATCAGGATTTTTATTATCTTCTAATTGACGAAGTATTTCTTGTTCGTCAATAAAATCTTTGCCATTAATAAGATACTTGTCGATTTCATCTTGTTTAATGACTTGCTCAGCCCAAGTTTGTTTTGTTGCCATTTTTAACTTTTGTTTTTGTTAATACTGATTTTACTTGAATGTGTTTTAATTTACCTATTTTCCCAGTAAGGCTACTGATGTCGTTGGTGGTACCTTCAAGTACTAAAGAAATAATGTTGAGATTTCGATCGCTTAACGGAAGTCCTTGTCTAGCAATTATTATATCACTATGGACGTTTAAAATCGCATTAAGTTCGGGAATGGAAGTTTTTTCCTGTATCAGTATTATTGCTGCGCCAATTCTCTTTTCCATCAGATGTCTCTTTAGGTCAGATAATTAAAATTTAATTCATGTCTTTTAAGACCGACTTTCGCTCTCATTAGATAATACAAAAGTAGAAATAGAAATTGCATTTAAAAAGTATTTGGATATGCTATTTAGCAGTAAATTTCGGTTCTAGCAAACGCTAAGTCGAAAATAAAAACTCCTAATTCAATTTAAAAAAAGTTTATTATATTTGTCTTTGCAAGAAAGCTACTCAGAATCAAAATAAATTCTCTGCAAAAGTGATTGAGAAACAATAATAACAAAATGGTCAATCTATATCAGGCATTAGCAAATTTTAAACTAATAACTATGAAATCAAACCTACATTTTATTAAATCTGTTTTTATCACAGTCTTAATTTTGAGTTCTTATAGTTCCTTTGCTCAAAACAATTTCCCACATCACGAACTAAGGCATATAAACAGACTCACAAAAACTCAAAAACTGGAAAATCATGCTCCCGACTATAAAAATCAAAATATAAGCTCAATTGCATCTACAATCCATCGTCATAACAGAATATTAGACAATTTGCACTTTCCTAATTCACAAGTAAAATCGGACACTCTTTATATTGGTAACACACCAAACGATTCTATTTACATTACAGGAACATACAGTTATAATGGGACTATTGCTGTTATAGGTGACGGAAAACTTGTTTTTGATAATTGCAATGCAACAATAGATGGAGATATTTTAGTTTTCGGCTCAGATGCTAAACTTTGGATTACAGATTCATATATCACTTGTCCTCAATCATTTATCTATGAAAGAGCTTTAGTTGCAGCATTGGCTGCCGAAATTTTTGTAACTAACTCTACATTAAATTATTTTGGAATATCTCACGATCTGGTTATAACAGATAATGCAATAGTAAATTGGAATAATGTTACAAACTTAGGATTCACAACTTGTGGAATGAGTTTAGATGCAAGTATCAATATAAATACGACCAATCAAGCTGGAGAATACGTTATGACACATAATGCTACTGCAAACTATGAAAATGCTGAGACTATTTTAATTTGGCATCATATTCCAGAAGCTAGTGAACTTGATGTAATATTTCCAGATGGAGAAAATATTTCTTCTCATTCATTTAGCGACACTAGTTCAGGAGTTACTGGAATTGATTACTACTACTCTATCACAAATTGCACAGATATCATGTGGGGATTAATGCCAGAACCTAACAGTAGTTTAACGGTTACAGATTCAGAAATTCGAGCAATTGGAGTTTGGTTTAAGGATTTACCTGATTATGAAGTTTCTGGTTTGGTTAATAGCTCTCAATATGCTGATTTCACTGCACCACTAAGTAATCACAATATTCATTTTGTAAATACTTTTGTACGAACATGGAATTTATATATGTTTCATGGAGCAACAGGAGTTGTTGGCAATTGCATTTTAGGCGAAATTGGCACAATGGGCAATAGCTCATGTTCTGCAGAAAACTGCTTAATTGATGGTTCGGGAGGATATTTATTTGCAACAGACACATCGGTAATGACTAGTGCGTTTTCCTATCTTAATTGCAATTTCCAAAGCAGTGGCAATGCTTACGGAATTATGGCTTATGGAGGACAAAACATGGGGCGTTGCATCGCATTTGAAAAATCAATAATGATAATTCTACAAGCTAACTTAACAGAAGAACCCGAATACAAAGACGATGCAATGATGTGGTATCTAAGAATTGACAATAATGGCACTGAATACACCGAAAGCTTTGTTCCAATTATGGGTTCTGCATGGATAGAAAAAGCATCTGATTATTATGCCATCGACTTTGATTGGCTAGTAGTTTCATATCAGGCTAATGGCTCGGAAGAATGGGTTCAAATTGAAGATACCATCCATTCAGAAGTCTTTGATGCTCAAATTTGCGAATGGAATACTGAAGGAATAAACTCTGGTTCATACACTATAAAACTAACAATGTGTGATAATTCTGATGACACTAACCAAGTAGAAGTTGTAAAACAAATTGTTTTAACTGAAAATCCAACAAATGTCAAAGACTACTCTCTAAATAACATTATTAAAGTTTTCCCTAACCCCACAACTGGAATTATCAATATTGAAGCCGAGAATCTCACCAATGTAACTATCTATTCAATTGAAGGCAGATTGATTGAAAATTTTGATAAAACTAATCAAATTGATTTAAGTTTTTTGAAAACAGGAATATATCTAATATCAATTAAAAACAATTTGCAAAACAATATTCAACGTGTTGTAATTACAGACAAATAACTATATCTTATTATAAGTTTATTGAATAATTTTATAAAACAAATATATGAATGACCGTTATAGCTATATGTGTTGTAATTTCATACATATTGGGAGTATTAGGGAGTCTTAGGGAGTGTTGTAGGGGTTTGGTGGACATATATTAACGTTGTGAGCAAAACAAACAGAGATGAAAAATCAAACTTAAACTTTAAAAATTTTTAATGATATGAAAACTTATTATTTAGTTTCAATCTTCTTTTCTTTAATTATCCTGATTGGGTGTCAAAAAGATGAAGAAAAAAATGGCTTCAATGTTAGTGGGACATTACAATCAAATGGAAAACCTTTGGGAAATGTTTCAGTTAATATTGATGGATTAGAACAATACAAGACTACTTCAAATTCTGAAGGTTATTTCATAATAGAAAATGTACCAACAGGTAGTCATTCCTTAAATACAAACAAAAGTGGTTTAGACAATAGTTTTATTCGAAAATCCTTTGATGTTGAAATTACTAATAGAGACTTGGACTTTCAATCATTGGTTTTACCCAATCCTATTTTAATTGACACAATAATTTTAGATAGTATAACTAACATAGCAACTATCAAATGAAACAAATCAACAGCTGAAGATTTTCGTGAGTATAAATTATATAGCCATGCAACGTCAGGACTTGATGAAACTACTGGTGAATTAAAACATGTTACTATTGACATTAACGATACCATAAAAGAAATACAACTTGACAATTTATCAGAACAGTATTTTCGGATATTTGTATTAAATGATTATGGACAATTAGGGGGTAGTAACATATTAAATGTCTCCAGCATCAATAGAAATTTAGCTTTAGGTGGAGAATTTGAGGATTCCGAAGACCTTAACAATTGGGATTTAACAGGAAACGTTACTATTGATAATGTTAATATGTATTCAGGTTTGGGATGTGTTTTGCTTAACTCAGAAATTGATACTGTTGATAATAATCTTTCAGGCACTATTGAAAGGTGGCCTGTAACTGAAAATGAAATGTCAATTACAATTGACCTTGAGGCTAATAGAGATTATACAATTTCATTTTGGTATAGACTATCAGGTTTTGGGTATATGATGGATCCATTTAATTTTTATTACGCTCAAGATAATCAAGAAAAGATTTCTACTACAATTTACGAGTACGATTGGGTTGATGTGTGGATTCCACAAAGTCCATTTGGGATAATAAATGATAGTGGTTGGATGCTTTTTAGTAAGGATTTTACTTCGGATAGTGATAATAATGCTGTATTTCACATTAAAACACAAATGGAGAAAGTGTGGATTGATAAGCTTGAAATTAAGATTACAGAATAATGTTAACTGTTTAAATTAATATGGTATTTTAAAATTAAAGATTTAACAAACTCAACCGTAGCATGGCAAAATATACTAATAATACCTATGCAATTGAAGAAATTCAAAATGCCGTAGGATTGAAGGCATCATGTTTGATAATCAGTTTCGCTTTTTAAAAAGTTAAATTGCATCTTTCTTCAAAATTGATGAACGAACCGTAGAGCGTTATCTCTAATTCACGAAAAGGAATTAAAGGTAAATGGTTACGAGGTATGGAAGGGTAAAAGACTGAAAGAGTTCAAGTTGCTTGTTAAATATATTAAGGCGACCGACATAAATGTCGCTCAATCAAATGCAATTTTAGAGGTTTTTGGGGTAAAATGCAATATATAGAGGTTAAAATACTTGTTTAGCACAGCTCGCAGTTATACTGATCTGGATTTTTTGTTAGATGTTGTGGTGGAACCACAGCAAATGATTACTGTTAAATAAAAAAATAGCGTTCAATGAATTTAACAAAGAATAAATTCGTAAATTTTGGGATTATTCAGACACTCGGATTTGTAATCCGAGCGAGCGAGGGAAGTTTCATGTCTTGTCCAACTTTTTTATCTAGGAGCCTGGCATAAATCCTTGTCATATTAATTGAAGAATGTCCAAGCATTTTTGAAACAGTTTCAAAAATGTGCTCAATTATTATGAGTTTATTGAATAATTTTAATGAAACATATTCGATTTTGGAGAATATATTTACAATTTTCCATCATTTTGCTGCTAATTGCTTGTAATTTAATTTGTAGTTAGTATTTTTACAGGAAATTATAAATAAGCGTTATCGAAAAATATATGTGTTATAATTTCATACCAATAAGGAGTATTAGAAAATATTGAATGAGTTTAGTGTACATACATTATCGTTGTATACAAGCTTAAAGAACCAGACGCTCAAAATTAAAGAGTAATATCGCACACATTGTTTTTTTTGCCAACGCTAAAAATAAAAAGGAATAAATGTTACTAAACATAACTACGACACATAACCCAGCAACTGACTTAGGGTATTTGTTGCATAAACATCCCGACAAGTTGCAATCCATCGATTTGTCGATTGGGAAAGCACATATATTTTATCCTGAAAAATCAGATGACAGAACTACCGCTTCTTTATTACTTGATATTGACTCAATTGATATGGTAAAAGGTAGCAGAAATTTATCTGGAAAAGGCTTTTCTCTTGGGCAATACGTTAATGACAGACCTTATGTAGCTTCTTCATTTTTGAGTGTTGCCATTGCTAAAGCGTTTTCAACCGCAATGAATGGTAAGTGTAGTAAAAAAACCGAATTGGTAGAAGTAAAAATGCCATTTGAAGTTACGATTTCAGTGTTACCCGCCCCAAAAGGCGGAGAAATTCTCATTCGAAAAATGTTTGAACCACTTGGTTATAAAGTGGAATTAGAAAGACATATTTTGGACGATAAATTTGTGAATTGGGGAGACAGTAAATACTTTACATTAAAACTGAATCATATCACTACTCTTCAAGAGTTGTTGTCGCATTTATACGTAATGATTCCTGCTTTAGATAATGATAAACATTATTATGTAAGTCAGAATGAGATTGAAAAACTCTTAGAAAAAGGTAAAGGTTGGCTTTCTAACCATCCCGAAAAAGAACAAATTGCAAGACGCTATCTTTTTAATCTTACTTCTCTTTCAAAACAGGCATTGGAACGATTGAATGATGATGATGAATCAATAGAATTACAGGAAGATACAGAGGAAGTAAAGAAAAAAGATACTTTACATCAACAAAGATTATCATTAGTCTTTAGTAAACTAAAAGAATCAGGAGCAAAAAGCGTACTTGATTTAGGTTGTGGCGAAGGCAAGCTCATTCGAATGTTATTAAAAGAAAAACAATTTAGTAATATAACTGGAATGGATGTGTCTTACCAAACATTGACAAAATGTAAAGACAGATTACATTGGGACAAAATGGCACCTAAACAAAAAGAACGTATCAATTTATTTCACGGTGCATTGACCTATAAAGACAAACGATTGGAAGGGTTTGACGCAGCAGCAATTGTTGAGGTAATTGAACACCTTGACGAGAACAGACTAAAATCTTTTGAAAGAGTTGTTTTTGAATCTGCTAAACCCAAAACAGTTGTTTTAACAACACCAAACGGAGAATACAACGTACTTTTTGAAAATATGGAAGCTGATACTGTGCGACATACTGACCATAGATTTGAATGGTCAAGGACAGAATTTGAAACTTGGGCAAATAAAGTAGCAGAAGCTAATAATTATAATGTACAATTCTTATCTATTGGCGAGGAAAACGAAAAAGTAGGATCACCTTCACAAATGGCAATTTTTGAATATGGAAATTAAAGTACCCGAATTATCATTAATATTACTTATTGGTGCTTCCGGTTCAGGGAAAAGCACATTTGCTAAAATGCATTTTAGCAAACACGAAGTCGTTTCTTCTGATGTGTGTAGAGGAATAGTATCAAATGATGAGAACAGTCAAAGTGCAACAAATGACGCCTTTGATGTGTTGAATTTTATCATTGGCAAAAGACTGAAAATGGATATTTAACAGTAGTTGACGCTACAAACGTACAAACTGAATCTCGAAAGGGATTGATTAATCTTGCAAGGCAATATCACACACTACCAGTTGCCATCGTATTAGATATACCTCAAAAAGTTTGTGAAGATAGAAATGCAAATCGAGAAGATAGAAACTTTGGAAATCACGTTATTAAGCAACAAAAACGGCAACTCAAAAGGTCGATAAAAGGACTTAAAAGAGAAGGATTCCGAAAAATCTACATTCTTAAAAGTGAAGAAGAAGTAAATGCAGTAAATGGCATCGTGAGGGAAAAACTCTATAACGATAAAAAAGAGTTTCAAGGACCTTTTGACATTATTGGGGATATACACGGATGCTATGCAGAAACAATTCTACTTTTAGAAAAATTGGGTTATACCATCAACTCAGTTGATAATGATGGTAAGAATTACGGAATAGATGTAAGACATACTGAAAATCGGCAAGTAATCTTTTTAGGGGACTTAGTGGACAGAGGTCCAAATTCGCCAGACGTTTTAAAATTAGTTATGAGTATGGTTAGAGGTGGTTCAGCTCTTTGCGTTCCTGGAAATCACGATCTAAAACTTCATAAGATATTAAACGGAAAAAATGTTCAGTTGAAACACGGTTTAGCAGAGACAATGGAACAATTGACAAACGAGTCGCCCGAGTTTATTGCAGATGTTAAAGAGTTTTTATACAGTCTGATAAGTCATTATATTTTAGATGGTGGAAAATTAGCTGTTGCTCATGCTGGTATAAAAGAAGAAATGCAAGGAAGAGGCTCTGGTGCAGTTAGGTCATTTTGTTTATATGGAGAAACCACTGGAGAAATTGACGAATTTGGTTTACCAATAAGATACAATTGGGCATCTGAATACAGAGGAAAAGCAAAAGTTATTTATGGACACACCCCAGTTTTTAAAGCAGAATGGCTTAATAAAACTATTGATATAGATACTGGTTGCGTATTCGGTGGAGAACTTACAGCCTTACGATATCCAGAAGAAGAATTAATTTCAGTTAAAGCAGCCAAAGTTTATTCAGAACCAGTAAAACCATTGGAATTAGGGGCAGAGTCTAACCTAAGTCATCAACAAGAATATGATGATTTATTGAATATTGATGATGTTATAGGAA
>CAYNKH010000115.1:0-9034 GCA_964397745.1 uncultured Bacteroidales bacterium
CATTATAAAAAATTTATTATTTAATACCGTAAAAGTACTTGTTTTTTTAAAATCTAAAAGACATTGTTTAAAATTTATACTAAAAGACCCAAATATGTTAATAAGGGTTGCTTTTGTTTGTCGGTAATCAAACATTATCCACATCTTCTTAAAACTAATATTACCAACAATTTTGCATAATAACTATCTTATTTCTGCATAAAAACAATGCCAAGTTATCAGTTTGTATTATTTTTATTTGTATATTTGAACAATATTGCATTGCTACTAACCTAAAAACGACATATTATGCGAATATTTACACAAAAGTTAATGGTAACTTGCCTTATTGCAAGTTTTTCTTATTGTTTATTTTCACAAAGCTACAGTTCCAATTTGGATATTAATAATGTTAATGCCCTTATTAGACCAGTACCTAATCAATTTTGGGACTTGCAAGGACAATCAATGTACTTTGTTCCAATTGGAGCAGGAACTTCAACTATTTTTACTAGCACATTGTGGATTGGCGGATTTGACGAATCAGACAATTTACATTTAGCCGCAGAAAAATTCAGACAATCTGGCAGCGATTATATAGTTGGGCCTCTATCATATAGCGATGAATTATTTGTGGCTGACGGCGTTGAAAATATGTGGGACACCATTTGGGAAGTTGAAATAAGTGAAATAAATGATTTTTTATTAAATTTTAATAATCCAGATTATGAAATTCCGCAATCGATATTAGATTGGCCAGCACATGGAAATACAGAATTAGGTCAAAGTCATAATCTAGCTCCTTATTTTGATATAAATGAAGATGGAAATTACAATCCAAACGATGGAGATTACCCAAACATAAGAGGAGACAAATGTTTCTTTTTTATTTTTAACGATTTATGCGAGCACACAGAATCAGGTGGTGAAGCATTAGGAATTGAGGTTCATGGAATGGCTTATGCATTTAATTGTCCTGAAGACGATGCTTTTCACAATTCTATTTTTCTAAACTACAAAATTATCAATCGCTCTCAAACAACTTACACAGACACTTATATCGGATTGTTTACAGATTTTGATATAGGTTATTCCAAAGACGATTACATAGGTTGTGATGTTGACAGGGGGTCATTTTACGCATACAATGGCGATGATTATGACGAAACAGCCGAAGGAATGATAGGTTTTGGAGAAAATCCACCTGCTCAATCTGCAACTCTACTCGGAGGTCCTTATAAAGATAGTGATGGAATTGATAATCCGCAACTTGATGGTCTAGGTAATCAAATTGTTGATGCAAGTATAAATGGATTAAATTTTGGTGATGGAATAATTGACAACGAGAGGCTTGGAATGACAGGTTTCTATTATTTCAACAACAGCGGCACTGGAGCAAATCCTGCAACACTTGACCCAAGCACATCAATGGAACATTACAACTATATGCGAGGATATTGGATAGATAACACATCGCTACTTTATGGTGGTACAGGACATTATAGTGGCACCAACACAAGCTCAACCAATGCGAAATTTATGTTTCCTGGAAATCCCTCATCAGACACACATAATTGGGGAACAGGTGGAGTTGAACATGGTCCATGGTCCGAAGAGACAGAAAGCAACTCACCAGGAGATAGAAGAGGAATGTGTTCAAGTGGTCCATTTACTTTGGCTCCAAATGATACAGCCGAAATGGATATCGTATTTGTATATGGGGTGGATATTAACACTAAAAGCAGTTCAAATGATGTTATGAAACAAAATATTGATATCATTCGTGACGGTTTCATAAATAACACAACGCCAGACGGAACTCCTTTTATTAATACAGGTATAATTGGAAACAGTACTACTAATATTATAATACCTAAGTTTTATCCTAACCCTGCAAATAATTTTATTACGATTAAAGGAAACACAAGCGAAGAATGCTCAGTAGAAATATTAGACATAAAAGGCAGTGTTTTAATTTCTAAAAAGATGCACAATGGGACAAATCAGTTTAATATAGATATTAGCACTTTACCAGAGGCTGTTTATTTTATAAAAATTAAACAAAACAATACTATTACAACAAATAAAATGGTTGTAATTAGATAGGATTTGTTGGTGCAAACGAAATCTAAAACATCTAAACTGCGTAACAGAAAACGGATAAACACATAATAATATGTAATGCATTACATAAAAAAAGCAAAAAACATGTAATGGAATACATAAAATGATTATATTTGCAAAAAATAGAGCAAAATGCAAGACTTATACGCAGTAAGCAATAAATTAATAAATATTGTAAAAACAGATTTCTACAGAAGTCTATTTGAAGATATAGATTGGAATCAAAGACTAATTGAAATTCGAGGTTCTAGAGGTGTTGGAAAGACAACATTAATGTTGCAAAAAGCAAAAGAATACCATGATTTTAACTCGCAATCTGTATTATATGTATCGCTTGATGATTCTTATTTTTATAATCATTCTATCAAAGAAACTGCTATTCAATTTAGTCAATATGGTGGACAATATTTATTTATAGATGAAGTCCATAAATATCCAGAAAAATACAAAGCTTACGATTGGTCATCAGAAATAAAGAACATTTACGATCAGATTCCTGAATTAAAAATTGTCTATTCTGGCTCTTCAATTATTCAGCTTTATAAAGGGAATGGAGATTTAAGTAGAAGAAGGAGTACTTATAATTTAAATGGCTTATCATTCCGAGAATATCTAAGCATGAACAAAATACAAAATTTTAATTCTTTAACAATAGAAGAAATAATTATTGGTCATGTAGATATTGTAAATCAAATTATTGCTAAGATTAAAATACTCCCTCATTTTCAAAATTACATTAAACATGGATATTATCCTTTTTATTTAGAAAATCCAAAACAATACTATCAAAGAATAAAGAATATTGTGAATTTGATTTTAGAAATTGATATCCCATCGGTTACTGACATAAGTTTTGAGACTATAAATAAAATCAAAAAACTTCTTGCCGCAATTTCTTCTACTGTACCTTATACACCAAACCTCACAAGACTATCCTCAGATATAAACATTTCGGATTTACGAACACTTTATAACTATTTAGGATTTTTAGAAAATGCTGAACTAATTTCATTATTGAGGGCAGATTCAACAGGAAATAAAATTTTGCAAAAGCCAGAAAAGATATTTCCAGATAATACAAATCTAATATATGCTTTGAATCAAACAAATGCTAAAATTGGTTTAATTCGAGAAACTTTTTTTAATAATCAATTAAGTTATTCAGATGTAGTAAACTATCCTAAAATTGGAGATTTTATTGTGAATAACAATTATACAATAGAAGTAGGTGGGAAAAATAAAGACTCCAAACAATTAAAAAATATCAACAATTCTTATTTCGCACTTGATAATATTGAAATAGGATTTGGCAACACAATACCTTTATGGCTTTTTGGTTTTTTATATTAGAAGGTGGTGATTTGCAATACATTAAGGGTTTATTAAATAATAAAGTACGCAGAATTGACGAAGACATTTTGTTGTTTTTCGTGACGCAAACATTAGCTAATAGCTTAGTTTATTACTTCCTTTGGTCGTGAGGGCTTCGCCGTTGTTTGACGATCCCTCTTAAAAATTTCATCTTAAACACAGACTATACTAACAACCTCAAAACACAAACTTTCTAAATTAGGTTTAGATAAGCATAAACATAAGCAGCATTGTTGGGTTTTTAAAAATAAAACTTTAATTTTGAATGTTGAATGTTGATGTAAACATAAACTGCAATCAACGGTTTTACTCGAATAAACATTTATACAAACAAAAAATTAATATTTACTTAATTATGGAAAAAATCAATGTTCTAATTATTGGTGGCGGAGCATCAGGGCTACAAGCGGCGATAAGTGCAAAAACAAACCATCCTGAAAAATCAGTAGTAGTTGTAAGGAAAGAAGACAAAGTATTGGTGCCTTGTGGCATCCCGTACATTTTTGGGTCATTACATACAAGCGATAAAAACATTTTGCCAGATAAAATGCTTACTGATATCGGAGTTGAAATAAAAATTGCAGAAGTTATTGATGTTGATATAAAAAACAATATTTGTAATTTGTCAAACAA
The DNA here is from genome assembly GCA_964397745.1 of uncultured Bacteroidales bacterium. Taxonomy (GTDB): domain Bacteria; phylum Bacteroidota; class Bacteroidia; order Bacteroidales; family ML635J-15; genus Bact-19. The sequence goes on from CAYNKH010000115.1 coordinate 4,108, forward strand.
TAAAAAATTATATTTTGAGAAATTAGTTTTTGCAACAGGGTCAATTCCAACCATCCCTAAGTGGCTTAAAGGTGGTAATTTAGAAAATGTATTTATCATCCCTAAAGATAAGCTATATCTTGATGAGATGCACGCCAAATTAAAACCCTTGAAAAAAATAATTACTATTGGTGCAGGTTTTATAGGTGTAGAGATGTCGGATGAGATGAATAAAGCTGGCTGGGATGTAACACTTGTAGAGGTAGAGCCGTCTATATTAAGCAAAGCTTTTGATAAAGAATTTGGCGATAAAGCAGAAGAGTTATTAAAGTCTCGTGGAGTAAAAGTAATTACTAATAAAGGCGTAAAAGAAATTATTGGAAAAGATGGCAAGGTTGCGAAAGTCATATTATCAAATGGCGAAGAGTTAGAAGCCGATGCTGTTATTCTTTCGGTGGGCTATGTTCCAAATACTGCATTAGCAAAAAAATCTGGTATTGAATTAAACGAATATGGATTTATCAAAACCTGCGAATACATGCGTGTTCACAATTGCTCAACCGATATTTTTGCAGTTGGTGATTGTGCAGAAAAAAGAGATTTTTTAACAAGAAAACTAAACACTACCATGCTTGCCTCAACGGCCTGTGCCGAAGCTCGCGTCGCTGGTATGAGTTTATACGAATTAAGTCCATGTAAGTCATTTAGCGGAACAATCGCAATTTACGATACTGCTATTGGAGGTACAGCGTTTGGTACTGCTGGAATCACCGAGACAAAAGCAAAAGAAGAAAACTTTAGCGTAGTTGTTGGAAGTTTTACTGGAATGGATAAACACCCAGGTACATTAGAAGGTATGCACGAGCAAACTGTAAAATTAATTGTAGCTGCCGACTGCGGAATGATTATAGGCGGCGAAGTGTATGGCGGAGCAAGCACTGGAGAGTTAACAAATTCCATCGGGTTTTTAATCCAAAGTCATGCAAATATTAAAACTTTACTAACAGCACAAATTGGAACTCACCCATTACTTACGGGTTCTCCAGCAGCTTATCCACTAATTAAAGCAGCAGAAATTATTGCTAAGAAATTAAAACGTTAATACAAACAGAAACTAAAATCATTTCTCGCATGGAACTAAAAACTGTGCGAGATTTTTTTTAATTGTATATAGCTATTACTAACGGATTAAGTAAATATTGTAGGGGCTGTAATCTCGCAGTTAAAATTGCACACAAGCACCACAAAATCAACCTCTTGCGTCATATTTTTAAAACTACCACCGGAGACAATAGGGCAAATAGCTACACAAACCAACAGAGTTCAACGCATTGCATGGCATAGCAAAAATAAAGTTAATTAGTCTTTGTAAGAACGAGTTTACGAGCTTACTTCGGCAAGCCATTTGCGTGAACTAAAGGTTCTCGTGTTGAAAACAGTCATTTCGACAAGCTCACTTCGACACTTCGGCGTTGCTCACTTCGGCAGGCTTACTTCGGCCAGCTCAGCACATCGCAGTGCATCGCAATACATTGCATTTGCAAAAGCAAACGCTTTGATCTTCAAAACTTCGAAAGCCTTGTCTTTAACGTTTTCTTACTTGTGATGCGCTGCGATGTGCTGAGCTTTTCTCTGACGTGTTTTCCCCTTACGTTTACTCCTAAAAAAAAATGCAGCCAAATAATGACTGCATTTTAATCATATTACTATGTGTCAATTTAGTTCACAATAAGTTTGTGAGTAAATTCTTTATCATTAAACATAACTTTAACAAAATATACTCCATTTTGCAATGTGCTTATGTCAATTTTACTGAAATCAGTAGTAGGTTGAGTATTGTAAACCACTTTGCCAAGCAAGTCAAATACTTGAATTGAATTTGCAATTTGTCCATCAAATTTAACAAATACTTCACCACGAGCTGGATTTGGATATATGCTATAAACTAAAGACTTGTCGTCAATAGTATTAACCCAGTTTACAGCAAATGGTGTAGTCGTAAAACATCCGTTACTATCAAGTACAACAACTGAATAATTACCAGGTATTAAACCAGTAACTTCAGTTCCTGTTTCGTCGTTAGACCATGTTGTTGTGTATGGTGCTGTACCTTCTGTGATTATAACACTTGCTCCTCCGTCTGCAATAGTTTCACCGCTTGCCGGAGTAACATCAACTGTAACGCTAGGATTTGAATATACTACGATATAGTCAATTTTTGTTTCATAATCATTACCCTCGGCGTTTGAAACATTAAGTGTAACGGTATATGTTCCAGGAGCAGTATATGTATGTGTTGGATTGGCGTCTGAGCTTGTCGAAGACCCATCACCAAAATTCCAATTCCAAGTTGTTGGATTATTAGTAGATAGGTCTGTGAAATTAACTGTTAAAGTTCCGCAAGCCTCTGTATCATCTGCTTCAAAATCTGCAACTGGTGTAATAACACCAGCATTGTAAGTAACATCTACACAAGAACTTGCAGTACAACCGTTATCTTCTGTTACAGTTACGCAATAGTTACCAGCAACGAGTCCTGTTATTGTTTGAGTATCAGCACTATTGCTCCAATTATATTGATATGGCTCTGTACCATTATATGCTGTAACAGTTGCAGTACCGTCATTTTCTGCATTTGTTTCAGATGTCATACTCATTACAAGCATTGGTGTAACGCCAATAGATATATAATCTGTAATTATTTTTGTGTCATTTCCACCATTGTTTGTAACTGTTAAGCTAACAGAATATGTTCCAGCAGTAGCGTAAGTATGAGTAGGATTTTGAATATTTGATGTGCTTCCGTCACCAAAGTCCCAAGCCCAAGTTTGTGGGTAATTAGTACTTAAGTCAGTGAAGCTAACGAGTAGAGAGCCACATCCTTGAGTAATATCCGCTTCAAAATCAGCTATAGGTTCAGGTAGTATTTCTTGAGTTACAGTTATACATTCGCTTACATAACAAGAGTTGTCATCGGTAACAGTAACACAATATTCGTTTGCAGATAAACCTGTAATTGCTGATGTTGTTTCACCATTTGACCAAATATAAGTGTAAGGTGCTAATCCGCCAAAAATATTACTAACAGCAGCAGTTCCATCATTTCCTAAATATGTTTCTTGAGTCATACCTAAAGTAATTGATGGTGTTTCGCCAACAATAATATATGCCGTTTTAGTTTCGATGTCTGTATCAACTATATTCGTTGCTTCGAGTGTAACAGTATATGTTCCTGGAGTAATGTATGTGTGTGTTGGATTTTGGTTCGTCGAACTGCCACCATCACCAAATGTCCAAGCCCAATTAGTAGGCATATTATTAGTTAGGTCTGTAAAGTTTACTGTAAGATTATCACAACCTGTAGTTACATCTGCTTCAAAATTAGCAATAGGAGGAGCATTTGCCGTATTAACAGTAGCACCTGCTATTGCAGTACAGCCGTTGTTGTCAATTACAGTTACAGAATAAACTCCGCCAGATAAATTATTAAGAGTCATGCTATTGCCAGAAGTGTTGGTTGTGCTGCTCGTTGACCACATTCCCTCAAAAGGAGCAGTTCCACCAGACATGGTAGCAGTAACGCTACCATCATTATTACCAGCACCTGTTTCATCTGTACTTGTTGCACTTGCAGTAAGACTTGGGAATATTTCAACTGTTGCAAAGCCTTCGTTACTCCAACAACCTTCAGCCGATACTGCCCTAAAGTAATAAGTGCCTGATGCTGTTACAGTTTCTGATATGCTTGCATTAGCGGTACTTGTTCCACCTGAGTTAGTGTTTTGCCAGTAAATAGTACCGTCGTTACCATTATCGGCAGTTAAAGTTAAAGAACCTCCACACTGAGTTCCACCACCAGAGACTGTTACAGTAGTTGGGATTTCATTGATTGTTATATTTACATTATCAGTAGCGGTACATCCATTAGCATCCTCGACTACTACTGTGTATGTGCCTGTATTAGTAACAGAATAAGTTTGCGATCCAGGATTACCATTCCAGGTATATAATGTGAAACCAGCACCAGCATCTAACTCAACTGATCCACCGCATTGTTCCACGTCTGCACCAAGATTAACAGTTGGGATAGTATTTATTGTTACATTAACATTATCTGTTGCTATACATCCATTTGCATCTTCGACAACAACTGTGTATGAGTTTGTAGTACTTGCATTCAAAGTTTGTGAACCAGGAGTTCCATTCCATTCATAAGAGTTCATTCCAGGTCCTGCATCTAAATTTACAGAGCCTCCACATTGAGCAACATCTGTACCAAGATCTACAATTGGTAAATCATGTATGGTAGCAGTTACAGGAGTTCTTGAACTGCTGCAATAATTAATTAATTTTACTTCCCAATCATAAAAATAATAGTAATATGAATTCTCATTAGCAGTATTATAATGAATGCTAAGTATGTCTGTTAGAGTGTAAGGATACGAAGCACCTGCAGAATTTCTATAAAGATCTGCATCTCCATCGCATTCGAGAGTATAGTTAGTACCAGCAGGTACATTAATATTTAGTGTGATTCTACTTTCTCCGGCAGGTATATTTACAGTTTCGGTTGCAATAATATTATCTGATGCATCCCTAAGATTAATCACTCTGTCTTTTGTGCTTTCTGCATCCACCCAAACACTAACAAGCGTAAAATCTTGATATGCGTCAAAAATCAAACCATGTATATAGCTAACATTCCCAAAATATCCGCCGTTACCGATAGAATTATTACTTGGACCAACATAACTTGTTGTAGAATTATCAATATCTGATTGCACATACAAAGTTGTAGTATTCGTAAATGTATTTGTATATTCTGTTCCTGTTGTAACAAGATTTCCGCTAGTTGCAGCGTCATACCAGTTTAATGTTCCCGAACCAGCAGCATTTAAAGTTAAAGTAGCTGGACCACAAGCTTCTGCTCCAGTAGTTGTAGGTGCTA
>CAYNKH010000116.1:0-9028 GCA_964397745.1 uncultured Bacteroidales bacterium
TTTTAGTGGGCTGATACTCTCGAATGATAGTTGTAATATCTCTTAAAACATTTTGAATAAACTATAAACAGGAGTATATTTAAATTTTATTGTTCTATGAACCATAAAACTTATTGCATTTGCAACTTTAGTAACAATGTTATTCATTAGTCGTGGGCAAGTTATTGAAAGCTAAGCATTGTTAAGTTACCGACTTTTTCGGAATACAAATAAAAGACAATGCTGTCTGAAAACATTTTGCATATGACAGGTCAGAATAAGCCGAAGAGACCTTAAATCGAAGTAGGAGTAATTAAAAATTTTAGCAAAATGAAAAAAAATAATTTTATTTACTGTAGTTGTAATGGTTACAGCATTTTCTTGTCAAAAAGAAAATTCAGAAAGATTGATAACTAATCAAAAAAACACAAGTGCTTATGACATTGAAAGTTTAATGAAAGAACCAATCGTAAATGAAATGTTAAACGCTTTAAGGCCATACTCCTTCAGCGTTAACAGTCATGGGCTTTTTGAATTTGATGAGATTTCAGATTTAAACTCTGTTCTGAATATACTATCGCAATATTCGAATAAACTTGATGATTCTAAAAATATTTATCCCAATGATCCTGTATTATTTGCTTTTGAGTATTATTATGGTTTTACGTCACTTCGATATAAAATAGAACAGGAAATTTTACAATTAGAAGAAAATGATATGCTGACAGAATTAAATGATCCAGATAATGATAAGATAGCTGGAGAAGATTTTCGTTCAATTTTAACTCCAAATCGGGAATTAATAGTAGAAAACATTATTTGTGTATATCTTGATTCGGTAACTATTGGAATCCATAACTATAATTATGATATGTTAAAAGATGTTCATGGAGTTTATAAAAAATCGGGAGTTTCTGGAATTGCGGAGTTGTGTTTGTCCCGTGATGTTGTAACTTTGACGGCAGATATGGAACTACGTACAATGGTTATTGATTTCTATTATGTCAACATAAACCAAAATGCTCTTACTTATCGTTTTACACCAATAGTTAATTACACTAATGAAAGTCCTAATCATTTTTCATATGAGTGGCAATTCGATGATGGTTCAACTTCAACAGAAAAAGAACCTACACACACATTTCCAACATCTGGCGAATATAGTGTTAAATTAACAGTATTTTATGGCAGCGGAGGAATTTCTACTGAAAAAGACATTGTGATTGGTACCTGTAATGCGAATTTTACCAATATTGTTGATCAGGAGATAACAAGTAAATATTATTTTACAAATACATCAAGTGTAACAGTTGGTAATATTGTTTCTTACGATTGGTATTTTGGAGATAATACACCTCATGTTAATACTCAAAATGCAACGCACACATTTTCAACAAACGGAACAAAAACAGTTAAATTAGTTATTACAACTGATGCAGGATGTTCTGACACTTATGAAACAAATATAAACATTACTGGTGTTGGTGATTGTTGTGTAATGTACGATAAAGAAAAACACACAACAGTAGCTTATGCAAACGACAGCAGAAAAGCAAAATTGGTCATTAAAGTAGTAAATGTTTGGCCAGTTCATGGATTTGCAAGTAAAACAATAAATTATCGAGTTAAGAGAAACGGGAGTTTAGCTAGGGAAAAGGCTGATAAAATTACCACTATCATAGCTGGTTCTATATACTCAAAAAACTGTTCTGATTATAACTTAGTTGATCAAGGAGAAGTTAAATACAATAAGAAAAAAGCTTCTTATACCAATTATCAGATTCTTACAGCAGTAAGAGTAAGAAAAAACTGTTTGTTTTCTGGCTATTATGTGACAGATAATGGTGGTAGCAGTTCTGGAAATAATGTTCTATCATTACATCAAAAAGAATGTAACTAAACTTAATAATTATGAAAAAAATAGTTTTGATTTTTGTAATATGCCAAATTGGCATTTTTGCATTTGCACAAAATTTTAGTAGTGGTGCATATTTAAACTCAAGTAACCAAAGTGCCATTTTTAATAGTAAGTCTGATTTTCTAAAACCACAAAAGTTAATGTTTTCAGGATGGGAATATGGAGTATTTTTAGATTACAGAATAAGCAACAACTTTTCTCTAAAAACACGAATTGGATATAGTCAGAATAGCTTAACCTTGTCTAATTCATTCATCTCATCTTTTCAATACAATAATATTCCCATTAACATTGTTGCAAAATCAACTGTGTTGAGTTTCTCAAATTTTGATATTTATATAGAAAATGGCATGTCGATGGCTTTTTGCAATTCATACAGCTATAATAGAGTAATTGGAGGGTCTAACAGTAATTTAACAGGTACAATTTCGGACTTTAATTTCACTAACAATGTGTCTTATGGATTTATTAATGGATTTGGAATATTATTTCGAATCAAGTCTAAATTTGAGATAGATGTTTTTGCTAATTACTATTCAGGAATAAATAAAGTTTGGGAAAACAACAGTATTTCAATTAACGAAGATGGGAGAATAAATACTTACACTGTTTCCAGTAACGGATCAAGCTTAAATATTGGTCTAGGTTTGGGATATTGTTTCTAACTATAAATCATTTTCTAATTATTTTAATGAGGGGATTCACTCCCCTGTTCGCTCAGATTTAGCTTTGTTGTATTTGCTATTGCTCGGTTGTAATCCGAGCAATAGCAATACAACAATCCAAAAACACCAAAAATTATTTTATAATTATCTTACCCCAAATGCGATGCAACATGTTCGGTTAATTTACCAAGCGAATTAACATAACTTCCAAATTCGTTATCGTACCATCCCATAATTTTGGCATGAGTAACAGGAATATTTACATTTTGAGCGTTTTTAACACCAGCCATTTCTAAAATTTCGGCAGGTAATTTTAAAAACCCTGTTCTGGTATGTATTTCGTTACCTTCAATTACTACCGCAGCATTGTATCCCAACATATCGGCTGATACTGATTGCTTTTCTGAAAAATGTAATAAACCTTTTTGAGGCCCTTTTGCCATCATATCATAAATGTTTTTTATGTATTCGGCATTTAGCATTGGCATACCATTTTCATCAAGACGTGAGTTAAATGTTATGTTTAAAGCAATTAACGAAACTGTTGAAGTTGGTATTCGGATTGAATCAGCCATAAAACCAAAATTAATAATTTCGGGTAGTACTTTTTCGAGAGTTTTTGCCGCTCCAGTTGTAGATAAAATAATGTTATTTAAAACAGACCTATTTTTACGAAGGTCGGATGCTCCAGTTGCAGGAACAGAATCTAAAACACTTTGTGTATTAGTTGCTGCATGAACTGTGGACATCGAAGCCGTTAGAATATTATTAGTTTCTTTATCTTCAAGTAGTGGATTTATCATGTGAGCAAGTCCAGTAGTTGTACAACTTGCAGCCGATATTATGTGTTGTTTTAATGGATTGTAATCGGCATGATTTATCCCATATATAAATGTTGGGAAATTTTTATCATCCTCGGCTGTTGCATTTTTAATTTTAAAAGGAGCACTCACAATTACCTTTTGCGCTCCAGCAGTTAAATGACCTTGCACACTACCCGACTGATGGTTTGCAGCAACAGTTGGATCAAGAAATCTGCCAGTACAATCTACAACAATGCTGACTCCTTCGTTTTTCCATTTTATGTCCATTGGATTACGATCTACCGTCAAAAACTTTACTGGATAACCATCAATCTTAATGTAAAACTTTTCTCTATCACAAATTTCAAAATTACAAGTTTTTCCTGAGTGTCCATACAAAAAATGGTCGAGTAGTCCATAAGTAGAGTCCGAAGAGATTGTTTGAATCAAATCATCAAGACTTTTACCGACTTCTCTACCAACATTAATAACAACTCCGTCAAAACTTCTTGACAATAAGTGATACCAAAGGCTTAATTTACCTATGCGGCCAAGTCCGTTGATACCTAATAAGGTTTTTTCATTAATGATTTTTTCCATTTTTATAGTTTTTATAATTTTTAATAATTTTGTTTATAGTTCTTTGATTTTTATTGGATAATTACCTTTAAAAACATTCCCATTATTACCGTCAATTGATATTCCATCAAACGAATTAAAAATAATTCCATTGATATCGCATTGTTTTTGTTTTTCGTAAACGCTTAAATCTACACAGTTTACTATACAAATTTTCCCTAAAGAAGATGCTGTAACAGCGGCATGTGATGTTGCTCCACCTCTACCAGTTAACAATCCGTCACATTCAATTATTATTTCGATGTCATCTGGAACTGTATCGGGTCTAACAAGAATAGATTTTTTGTCGGGATGATGTTTTGTTAGCTCTTTAAGATCTTCGTGGTCAAAAACAATTACTCCACTTAAAACACCTTTCCCAATACCTATTCCGCTACCAACTTTTTGCATTTTTTCTCGAGGTACATCAAAAACCATAATTTCTTCTTGCAGATTTGTTAACATATCTCGAGTTTGCAAAATGTATAAATCTTTAGGATCTGAGGTTTCAAAAGTAAACTCTATTTCTTGATGTCCAAAACCATGTATTTCGAGTAATTCTTTTGAAATTTCTTTAAGGCGTTGGTATATATCTGGAAAAACTGATTCTAATGAAACTGGACTTTTTGAATAGTATTTTTTTCTTTGTCTTTCACTCATTGGTAAAGTGTTGATTAAACCTCCAACAATGTCTTCACCTTGACTTAAAAAAGAAAAGTCACCAGTAACATGCATAGTTGGCGTGTTATCTTGGATATCTTTGGTAAAAAACACGCCCGATCCAGACTCTTGATGAATATTCCCGAAAACCATTTGCTGAACAGTTACAGCTGTTCCCCATTCTTCATCAATTTGTAAATGTTCTCGATAAACTATTGCTCTTTCTGTACTCCAGGATCTAAATACTGACACAATTGCTTGCTTTAGCTGTAAGTATGGATCTGTTTCAAATGTAATATTATTATCTATCAATAATTGTTTGTAAGAGTAGGTCATATCTCTCATTACATTATTTGGGAAATCGAGTTTTTGAGAGATATTATACTTTTGTTTGTAATCAAGCATAATTTGATCAAACTCATTTCGATTTATTCCAAATGACATTCCCCAAGTTTGCAATAAACGTCTGTAACAATCCCAAGAAGTCCAACCAAAATTAGGCTGTTTACTAAGAATTTCAGAAATTTCATCATTTAATCCCACATTTAAGAATGTGTTCATTGCTCCAGGCATCGACATTGCAGCTCCCGATCTAACACTAAGCAATAATGGTTTTTGAGGATCTCCGAATTTTAATCCCGACATTTTTTCTAATTGTAAGACATGCGATTTTATGATGTTATCAATTTCTTTTGAAAGCGATTTAAGTTTTGGAATAAAATTTATACGGCGAAAAATCTCGGTAGTAATAACAAAACCTGGAGGAACAGGATATCCCAATAAATATAAACTTTTAAGATAGTATGCTTTTGATCCAATATAAACCTGATTGTCAACTGTTGGTTTTTCGGTATATAATGGGCTAAATGCCAACTCCGGATTGTAAGTCATGATACTGTGCACCTCTTCTACAGAGAGGTTTTCACTCATCTTACGAAGGTTAGTTAATACAGTACCAACAAAATTGTCTAAAGATTGAATCAAAAATGCTGAGGATAATAATTCGCGGTAAAACACCTCCGATTTTTGCATTATAATCTTCTTTAATTCAAGAGGGTTATCAACTTTTTTTCCTGTTATATATTGTGGGACAATTATTCCTAATAATTTTTCATAAGGTTGAATAAAATATTTATTTATAATTCCTCTTATTCCAGTTTCCATAAACTCAAATAGATTAATGTACTGGTTTATAGTAAAACTGCCAGATTTTAGGCTGTATTGATACATTTTGAGCTTTGAGTCAAAACCTTGGTCATATATTCCATCAAGACTTAATCCCTCTCTTAAAAGACTAATAACTATAAATATATCGTTTAGTGTTTTTGCCGTAAAATACTCTGTATTAAGGTCTTTAATTATCTTACCAACCAAAACAGATGCTATTCTTTCGAGTCTAAAAGTTAAGCCTAAAGCTTCAAATTTTTTCTCGTGATATTTTCCATACATAGATGGAATGCCAACTGCTATATGTCGTTTATAGTAAATATTATCCCAACCTTCGCTGTGAACAGGATCGAAAATAATTTCATTAAGTTTTTTCATTAGCGAAAAAATCAGCGATAAGGCTTCTAAATCCTCCTCTTTTTCAAGTAATGTTTCGAGTTGCGAAATTTCTTCGGGACTAACAAAAGGATGTCTTTTAATAATTTCAATAATATTGTTGGTCTCAAAAGAGTATTTTTCAACTAATAATTTATAAAGTTCAATAATCAGATTAATTCGCTTTATGTCATCTTTATTTGTGTGTTCAATTTTGTTTAATAGTTCTTCGGTGTTTTCGGCACTTAAAAAAGCATCTAGAGACAATTTGTTTTTTTTACAAACTTTCGTCAATGCTTCGTGTACCCCTTGTACCCAATGACTGTCAATCTCAATATTATTGATAACATTTTGAGGTACAGCTTTTTTTAAATTATTGATTTTTAAATCATACCAGAAAGTAATAATTCTGTATGTCATTTGTATATGCGAATTGTTGCCCTCAGTATGTATTTGCTTTCTTAAAAAATGTATTAGTTTATCATTTCTCGACGACATCTCATCGATTTTTGTCGAAACATCTCGCAATAATCCCTCGGCACCTATTTCGTTAAAATATACAGGAAATATTCTGGTAAGTTGCTTTACTTGTTTATAAATTGGTGAAATAGTAGTATTTAGTAATTGTGTAACATCTTTTTGAAATAAATTTGTATCAAAAATAAATATTCCACCTATTCTAAGATTTATAATAAGTGCTGACAAAAGTTTTTTCATCATTTCGGGATTGTACTCAATTATTTCGAGCCAAATCCTTATGTTTTTAATATGATTGGGATTAACTTTAAGTTCCCATTCGTCTGTTAGGTATGATATGCCTGGGTTAACAAATCCAAATTTAATCATTTGAATTTCCAAATAATGAATAAGTCTGTTGCTTTTAGTGTTAATAATTTCTTTACTAAGAGTTAAGATTGAATCAAGAATTAAAGCAATATGACTATGTTTAAAATCTGCAAATATCGTAAAAAGCTCATCTATTGATTCTATTATTTGATCCTCATTTGCCTCTATAGCAAGCTTTTTTATCGAATTATTCAAATCTAACAACAGATAGTCGCGATGATGCACCATGCCAGGCAAATGTAATAAGTAAAAAATATAACAAAACTGCTCGGTACATTTTTCAAAATCGTCAATTTTTTTTCTAAATGCCTCAATAATATCTGAAAATGTAAAAGCACTTTTGCGTAGTTCTTGAATTGTTTCAGCCTTAATAATATTATCATGGTATTTTTGAAAAAAATCTTTGCCCAATGTGCTGACTGTTTCCCGATAATCATCAGACATAACACTTCGTTTATCTTTGTACCACTTTTCTATATCTGTTGTTTTTTGCCAAAAGCTAACATTTTTTAAAATAAGTTTGTGCAAAAACTGAAATGCATATTTTTTAATGTTAGGATTAGTGCTTGTATTATCTGTTGTAGTATAAATCTTTAAAAAATATCTTATGTTTCCAATATAACTAAAGTACTTTTCTTCAAAATGCTGGTCTAAGATATCTATATATTTCTTAACTAAGTTTTCGTTATTTATAAACTCCGTTTCGTTAGTACTAAAAAAGTTTAAATAATTGTAAATTAACTGTTTGAGGAGTACATCTGATAGGTCTTCGCCCAATAGTGTATCAAAAACACCTAATATAATATTTATTGCCTTATTGGGTTCCGAAGTTTTTTTAAAAACCCAAAAATCGCCAATTGCCAACTTGTTTAGATGTTCAATAATGTCTTCTCGGTTAGAATAAGGATGATGGAATTCTAATAAAAACTCTTCTGTGCGTTTATATATGCCCCAATAATCTTTGGACAAATTCAAAAACCACAAATGTTCCTCAGGTATTACTATCTTAACATCTCCAAGTTGTTCTAAGTTTGCTTTTAAGGCTTTTGAATCTATTGTTTTATCCATTATTTTGAAATATATTTTATTAAATCAATAATTCGTGCCGAATAACCACTCTCGTTATCATACCACGCCAATATCTGTATAAAATCTCCTCCAATTACTTTTGTCGAAAGTGCATCAAAGACTGCTGAATGTGTATTCGCTTTTACATCGCTACTCACAATTGGATCGCTGCAATACTCTAAGTAATTTTTCAATTCGTTTTCTGCATATTTTTTAAATACAGAATTAAGCTCATCGGTGGTAACTTTTTTATTTATCTGTGCAGTAAGCTCAACAAACGAGCAATATGCAACAGGAACTCGTGTCGCAAATCCGTCAAAACAATCGGCAAGTTCTGGAAATATTAATTTAATCGATTTAATTGCACTTGTACTTGTTGGAACAATATTATTTAAAACCGATCTGCTTCGTCTATAATCGCTGTGATAACCATCCTGAATATTTTGATTGTTTGTGGAAGGATGCACAGTATTAATAAATGCTCTTTTAAGTCCAAATGCCTCATTAAGAACTTTGATAATAACCGCTACGCAATTAGTTGTGCATGAAGCATTCGAAATTATTTTATCATCAAGTTTAATAGTTTTGTGGTTTACTCCCTGCACTACAATTCTAGCTATCGAATTATCATTAGGCGGACAACTAAGAATAATTTTGTTTACACCGGGTTTAAGATGAGCCTCCAAGGCTGGTTTTGTTTTAAACTTCCCACTTGAGTCCATTACAATCTTAACCTCAGATTTATGCCAAGGAATTTCGTTTGGATTTATAAAATTTGTTACAAGAACTTTTTCTCCATTTACGATTAAATAATTTTCATCAAACTTAATATCAGCGTTAAATTCTCCAAAATTACTGTCATATTTAAGCAAATGTGCTATTAACCCGATGTCCATTTGATCGTTTATATGAGCAACACGAATCCCATC
>CAYNKH010000117.1:0-8939 GCA_964397745.1 uncultured Bacteroidales bacterium
CACTGTGTTCAATACTTCAAAGATACAAAATGAAAGCAATTCACAACAAAGGGAACTGCATGCAGGATTCGTAGGAACAGTACTACCACAAGATGATCCATTTTGACAAGAAAACCAGCCTGGAAACCTGTACAATTGCAAATGTGATTGGCGGACAACAAACAAACCCGTATCTCAGACTCCAGCAAAAGCTGTGCAACCTGCACAAGGACTCGATGGAAATCCTGCTAAAACTGGTCAAATTTTTTCAAAAAAACACGCATACTTTAAACGAGCAAAACCAAACTTTGTAAAAAATGATGTCGCTAATTTATTTTATAAAGACACTACTGACAAGTTCGATATAAGTGTAATAGCCGATAATACCGAAATAGCCGATAATGTGAGTACTGCACGAATTTTACTTGCAAACTTCCCGGAACTTAAAATTAAAATACGTGAGGACTGGAGGAATGTAAAACATGGTGTGAAAAATCCAGAGTATTTGATTGATGAGATAATTACAGATGCAAAAAGAATCAAAAAATATACTGGTATTAAAAATGGTTTTGCAGATGCTTCTACACAAGGTTTTGAAGCGATTATTTTTGATTTGAATAAGCACATGTCAGGTGCTAATTTGAATCTAGATAAATTACAAAGAAGATTGGAGTGGAGGCACGTGGATTTTGAAACAGGAAAAATTAAAAAATGTTATGTCGTATATAAGAATAAAGCAATTTTAATAACAAGTGTTAAAGACAAACTTAAACTAGCTAAAGAATTAGAAACATTAAAAAAGCCGTAATGATACGGCTTATGTGAGTAAGGCTTGATATTATCGCACCGCTGCAACTCACAATGCAAAGATACAACATAAATAATAATAATGCAAATAAATTTTAAATAAAATGGCAACAAAAAACAAAATTGAGAAAATATTAAAAGACTTTTTTTTCACAGATCTATTATTAGATGATGCGACACAACAAATGCTGGATTTATTTACTGAACTCGAAATTGAAAACAAAAAATTGAAAATGATTATTGAAAATGGACTGGGAGAAAAAGACTTAAACAATGATTGTACATAAAATTATAATTAAATAAAAGATATGCACACACTTACATTTCAACAATTCTCATCGCTTGTAAGGCTCAAAGAAAAAGAGCTTCGCAAGCTGCTTAATGTTGATTTACCTAAAATTATTGGTAAGGAGGCTGTGGACATTTTTGAAGAGAGTTTTCATACAGAAAGCTGGAACCGTAAGTCTTGGACACTGTGTTCAATACTTCAAAGATACAAAATGAAAGCAATTCACAACCATTTGAAGTTGTTTTTATTTCCACATCGCACTGTGTTCAATATCTAGATATTTGTATTTGATTTGCATCTAATGTGCTTTAAAGTTATAAAGAGGTTTTAATACATCAATAACATCTGCTGTGTCGGTTATAGCATTTCTAATTTCTGTGATTGATTTGTAAGCTTGTGGAGCTTCGTCAAGTGTAGTGTTGCCAATGCAAGAGCTATATACATCTGTCATTGATTTTTTAAATTCTTTAATGTTTATTAATTGTTTGGCTTTTGTTCTACTCATTAAACGACCAGCTCCGTGTGGTGCTGAATAATTCCAATCTGGATTGCCTTTTCCGATGCAAAGTAACGAACCATCACGCATGTTTATTGGAATTAATAGTTTTTCTCCCTTTTCAGCCGAAACAGCTCCTTTTCGCAAAATCATGCGTTTAAAATCAATATAATTATGTATAGTTTCAAATCGTTCAACTTCTTTTAAATCAGCTTCTCCTATAATAATGTCAGCTATAGTTTCACGGTTTACACTTGCAAACTTTTGAACAATAGCCATATCGTTCATGTAATCATCAAAATCCTGACCTATTAAAAAAGCAAGTTCTCTATTGGGTATTGATTGCTGTAATTTTCTTAATTCTTTTTTAATGTCTTTTTCTCTGTTTTCGCTTCTTAGTCTTTCAATAAGCTCGTTTTTTTCTTCGTTAATTCCACTTGCGTTCATTATAGCTTTATTTTGATAGTAATTACAAGTATCACTGCCAAGTTTTCGACTACCAGAGTGTATAATTAAGTATATACTACCATCTTCTTTGGATTCGCTTATTTCAATGAAGTGATTGCCACTACCTAATGAGCCTATTGATAAACTTGCACGTTGTATGTCAACATGTTTTTGACACCGCAAATTCGAAAAATCAAATTCTTGCTTATTTCTTTTGTGTACCTTAAAACCGCTTGGAATTTTCGCATTTATAATCTCATCAATCGTTTTAAAATCTATTTCCTTGTTTTTTAGTTTTACTGTTAGCATTCCACAGCCTATGTCAACGCCGACTAAATTTGGTGTTAGTTTGTCTGTAATTGTCATTGTAGTGCCGATAGTGCAACCTTTTCCAGCATGTACATCTGGCATAATACGAATTTTCTCCTTTTGATATGCTTCAAAATTAACTAAGGTCTTTATTTGATTATATGCTTCTTGTTCTATAGTCTCAGCAAATATAAATGTTTTAATTCCTATTTTATTTGTTATTGTTTTCATCTTAAAAAAGTAATTAATGATACTCATGTTGTTTTCAGCGATGTTTATGTTTTTCGCCCTGTTTCAATTCAAAGATACAAAATTAATTGAATTGAGTGAGTCTTATACGTTATATATTTCTTTTCACGCGTCAAGGAACGGTTATACTATATAAGGTAAATTGAAATGATTTTTTATCTGAGTTCGATGTGTTTTTTGCAGTTCTGGTAAAAAATAAATAGGAGTACCGATTTATTAGCTTTGTTTTTCTATTGTGATTACGCTATTAAAACTTAATAATTGCGTACAGTTAAACAGCCAACGTTTATGTTTTTATTTGGATAGATTTGCAAGTTACCGTGAAAATATAAAACTATTTTACAACATGTTATTTAGATGTAGATGGCTTACTATCTGATAATCTGTGTTTTACTAAATATACAATTTAGAATTAGTCTATCTTTAAATATGATTTACTGATTAATATCATGTTTAAGGAGGTTTTGACAAAATATCTTTAGAGCAATGAAATAAAAGACAGGAAATTGAACCTGTTGTTATTTAATTAACATTGTGAATTTGCTAACAAGTAATAATTAATTAAAACCGAATAATGATGACAGATGTAAATGTAATTATCAATGAAAAGATTGAGAAATTCGGTAAAGAGCGCCAAGCTCTCATGCCTATTTTACAGGGGATTGTAGCCGACAAGAACTACATAACCGAGGCTGAGTTACTTTTGGTTGCAGAAACATTAGATTTATCTGCAGCCGATGTTTATGGGACGGCTACTTTTTACACATTTCTTGATGTAGTGCCACGAGGTAAATATGTAATTAGGGTTTGTAAAACTATCTCTTGCCACATGGCTGGTAAAGATGACATTATCGACACTTTGGAGAAAACTTTAAGTATCAAACTAGGTGAAACAACCGATGACAAAAAATTTACCCTGCTGCAAGCGAATTGTATGGGATGGTGTCATAAAGGACCAGTTATGTTAGTTAATGATGAGGTTTATCCAGAATTAACACCCGAAAAAACAATAGCAATAATCGAAGAGTATATTGCTAAGTAGTTCACTTTATTGTTAAAAATTAAAATTTTGAAGATGAAAAATGAAAAATTAACAAAAATTGACCTGATATTTGAAAGTGATGGAACTTGTGCGACTACTGTTCTCGATAAGGTTAGAGCAATGGCTCAAGATGATGTCATCATGGAGATGATTGATTCAGGTCTTAAAGGACGAGGTGGGGCAGGATTCCCAACAGGTCTAAAATGGAAATTTACAAAAGCAGAAAATTCTTTTGATAAATACATAGTTTGTAATGCAGACGAAGGCGAACCAGGAACGTTTAAGGATAGAGAAATTCTTGATACTGTCCCTACTAAAGTTTTTGTTGGTATGACTATCGCTGGATATGCTGTTGGAGCAAAAATTGGTTATTTGTATATAAGAGCTGAATACAATTTCTTGTTAAAAAAACTTAACCAAAAGCTTGACGTATTCAACGCTGCGATTAGAGATAAAGGTTTTGACTTTACTATTGAAATTCGCTCCGGTGCTGGTGCGTATATCTGTGGAGAAGAAAGTGCTTTGTTTGAGTCAATCGAAGGTAAAAGAGGAGAGCCAAGAAACAAACCTCCATATCCAACAGTTGCTGGTTTGTTTGGAAAACCAACCGCTATCAATAATGTAGAAACTTTGGTGTATGCTACAATGATAATGAAATATGGTGCTGCTAGTTTTAAGTTGATGGGTACACAAGACTCAAGAGGTTCAAAAGTGTTCTCCGTTTCGGGTGATACTCCTAATGCTGGTATTTATGAGCTGGAACTTGGAATGACTGTCGAAGATTTCGTTAACGATTTTGGAGACGGTGATACTAAAGCTGTTCAAGTTGGTGGTGCCTCTGGAATATGTGTGCCTCGTAAAAAGTTTGCTGATATGATTATTGGCTACGAAGGTGTGCCAACTGGTGGCTCAATGATGCTTTTTAATAGTACGAGGTCAATGTATAATGTCCTTAAAGATTATCTTGAGTTTTTTGCTGAAGAATCTTGTGGGCAATGTACCCCTTGTCGTATCGGCTGTCAGCAGTTGTTACAAGGTATCGAAGCCGTAAAGCGTGGCGAAAAACACCCTTCTTACTTAGATAGTTTGAAGAAGTTGGCCGAAACAATGAAGTTATCTGCAAAATGTGGACTAGGACAGAGCGTAGCAAATCCTTTTTCGTCAATTGTCGATAATTTTAGAGAAGAGATAATTTACTAATTTACAAACCATTTAAGAAAAATAAAATGGCAAAATACGAAGTAAACCTTAAAATTAATAATATACCGGTAACGGTCGAAGAAGGCTCAACTATTTTAGATGCAGCTAAAAAGTTAAATTTTAGAGTTCCTACACTTTGTCAACACCCCGATTTGTGTGTTGCCGGCAATTGCCGTGTGTGTGTAGTTGAGCAAAAAGGTGCAAAAGCACTCCCTGCGGCTTGTGCAACTCCAGTATCCGAAGGAATGGAGATTTTTACTAACAGTCAAAAAGTTAGAACAGCACGTACTCATATTATTGAACTTTTACTATCTGAGCATAACTCAGAGTGTACAAGTTGTTATAAAAATGGCCAATGTGAATTGCAGGCATTGGCAAACGAATATCGTGTAAACGAAAATCTTTTTATCAAATTAGTAGATAAAGATACTTACACTATTGACGATTTTTCGCCTGCTATAATTAAAGATGATAGTAAATGTATTCGTTGTCAGCGTTGTGTCCGTACTTGTACAAGTATGCAATATGTTAGTGCACTTGCAGTATCTCACAAAGGTGATAAGCAAAAAATTTCTACCTTCTTTGATAAATCAATGAATGCCGTAGTTTGTACAAATTGCGGACAGTGTGTAAATAGATGTCCTACTGGAGCTCTTGTAGAAAAGAACTACATCGACAAAGTATGGGACGCAGTAAATAATCCTAATATTCATGTAGTAGTGCAAACTGCTCCTTCGGTGCGTATTGGATTGGGAGAAGACTTAGGACTTGATCCAGGTAACAGAGTTACTGGTAAAATGGTTTCTGCTTTGAGACGCATCGGTTTTGATTCTGTGCTTGATACTGACTTTAGTGCCGACCTTACAATTATGGAAGAAGGTACTGAGTTGCTAACAAGACTTAAACAAGCTCTTGTTGATAAAGATGAAACCGTAGCTTTGCCTATGACTACTTCTTGCTCACCGGGCTGGATTAAATTTATAGAACATAAATATCCAAGCTTGCTACCAAACGTTTCAACTTGTAAATCTCCTCAGCAAATGTTTGGAGCATTGGCAAAAACCTTCTATGCACAGAAAAAAGGACTAAAAGCAGAAAATATGATTTCTGTTTCTATTATGCCTTGTACTGCAAAGAAGTACGAAGCTGATCGCCCAGAAATGAGATCTAGTGGTTTTAAAGATGTAGATTATGTTCTTACTACTCGTGAATTGGCTATGATGATTCGTCAGGCAGGTATCTGTTTCGAAGACCTTCCAAACGAAAAGTATGACTCAATTATGGGAGAATCATCTGGTGCTGCTGTAATATTTGGTGCTACAGGTGGAGTTATGGAAGCTGCTCTTAGAACTGCTTACGAAATTGTTACAGGTCGTGAAGTGCCGTTTGCTAATCTCGATATCGTTCCAGTGCGTGGTTTCGAAGGAATTAAAGAAGCAAAAGTACTTATTAAAGACGTGTTGCCAGAATGGGGATTCCTCGAAGGTGCAGAGTTAAGTTGTGCTATCGCTCACGGTCTTGCCAACGCAAATAAACTTATGGCTGCTGTAGTTAGTGGTGAAGTGAGTTATCACTTTATCGAAATCATGGCTTGCCCTGGTGGTTGCCTCGGTGGTGGTGGACAACCAATCCCTACTTCTCCCGAAATTCGTGCGAAACGTATGGAAGCAATTTATGAAGAAGATGCTAACATGCCTATTAGAAAATCACACGAAAATCCTGAGATTACTGCAATATATGCAGAGTTCCTCGGTAAACCAAACGGACATAAATCTCACGAATTATTACATACACATTACGTAAAACGTAAAGGTTATTAAGTGTTTATATCTCATCAAAATTAAGCCTGCAATTAGTGTAGGCTTTTTTTGTTTAAAGCCTTTTGTTTATGTTTGACAAGGCCTAGTAGGAGAAAATATTGGTTGCCCCTTACTAACCTTAATAAAATACTGTATTTAATAATAATGCAGATATTTGATAAGAGATATGTCAGTGTAGAGTTGATAAAATTGTAAAAATGATGAAATTTTTACGGATATTTGTGTTGATACGATTTTAAAATTATCTTTGCAAACTATTTATGGATTTACGTTAAATTAAAATAATAATTATGAAAATTTTAGTTTGTATTGGAAATGTCCCTGATACAACCACTAAGATCCGTTTTGATAATGAGATGAAAAATCTTGATACAAATGGAGTACAATGGGTTATAAATCCGTGGGACGAGTTAGCATTGACAAGAGCTCTTGAAATTAAAGAGCAATCTGGTGGAAAAATTGAAAAAGTATCTATTATTAATGTTGGAAAAGCTGATGCAGAACCAACTATTAGAAAAGCCCTTGCAATTGGTGCTGATGATGCTTTTAGAATCGATGCCGAACCTGAAAATGCTTATTTTATTGCAGCTCAAATTGCCGAAATCGCTAAACAAGAAAATTTTGATATAATATTGGCGGGAAAAGAAGCGAGTGATTTTAATGAGGCGGCTATTGGTAGTATGATAGCCGAGTTTATGGAAATAAATTCTGTCTCGGCTGTAACTTCTTTTGACTTTGTGGACGGAAATGTGAGTCTGAAAAGAGAAATTGACGGTGGAAAAGAAACTATTTCGGTAAAAACGCCTTTTGTTGCTATTGTGCAAAAAGGGATTTGCATAAATCCGAGAATTGCTGCTATGCGTGGTATAATGATGGCTCGTTCAAAACCGATTAAAGTTTCTAATCCTATTGAAGCTGAAATTCTTCTTGAGTATAAAGCTTTCGATTTACCTCAGCCAAAAGCAGCTTGTAAAATTATCGACCCCGAAGAAACTGATAAATTGGTCGATTTGTTACATGGTGAAGCAAAAGTCATTTAATGTGATTAAAAAACGATTTAAAATTTAAAAATTAATGTTATGTCAATTATAGTTTTTTCAGAAAACAGAAACGGAAAACTCAAAAAAAACAGCCTTGAGGCAGTTGCTTATGCACAAAGTATTGCAGTAGCTACTTCTAAACCAGTTGTTGCGGTTTCTGTTGGAAATGTTGATGACCAAGAACTTGCGTTATTAGCAAAATATGGTGCAACAAAAATAATTTCGGTTACCGACCAAAATTGGCTCGCTCACGATAGCCGAGAATACACAAAACTCGTAGCAGAAATTGCCGAAAATGAGAATGCAGATACTATTTTATTTAGTCACTCAAATATGGGCAAAGCAATTGCACCTCGATTATCTGTTAGGTTGAAAGCTGGTCTTATTAGTGGTGTTGTTGCAATTCCTGATTCTTTTGCTCCAATTACTGTTAAACGTAAAGCATACAACGGTGCTGCGTTTCAACTTGTTGCGATAAAGTCAGGTAAAGCAATACTGACACTGAACCCAAATTCATGTGAACTTAAAGAAAATCCTGTTAATGTAAATATCGAAGTTTATAATCCAAAGAGTGCATATAATGCAGAAACAAAAATTGAATCTATTGATGTTGTTACAGGCAAAGTTATTTTAACAGAGGCTAATATTGTAGTTTCTGGTGGTAGAGGATTAAAATCAGGTGATAACTGGACACATATTGAGGAGTTAGCTAATGTTCTTAATGCTGGGCTTGCATGCTCTCGTCCAGTTTCTGATGAGGGCTGGAGATCACACGAAGAACACGTCGGACAAACTGGTAAAATCATTGCTCCTGACCTTTATATTGCTATTGGAATATCAGGTGCAATTCAGCATATTGGTGGTGTGTCTGGATCAAAAGTGATTGTCGCTGTAGATAAAGATAAAGATGCTCCCATTTTTAAATCTGCCGATTATGGTATAGTTGGAGACGCATTTGATGTAATGCCAAGATTGATAGAATCTTTTAAAAAGTTTAAAAATTCGTAAAATAAACTTTAGACAAAATATGTAGCGCTAACAAACTCTGTTAGCGTTTTTTTTTATGATTTTTTTTACCGCATCACATAATCGCATAATCACATAATCACTGTATCACTGGCTCACTGAATACCGACCACCGACCTACTGAATACCGACCACCGACCTACTGAATACCGACCACCGACCTACTGATTACCGACCACCGACCTACTGATTACCGACCACCGACCTACTGATTACCGACCACCGACCTACTGAA
>CAYNKH010000118.1:0-8909 GCA_964397745.1 uncultured Bacteroidales bacterium
ACATCAAACAAAATTATATTTATAAATATATAGAGTCTCACAAAAATCAATTAAAAAAAGAAAGAGGAAAATTTGACTTTATGTTTGGAGAATAAAACAATTCAAAAAAAACATTGTTCTAATTTAGAATTATTTTAAATTTGCACAATTATGGTAGCAAAGCAAAACATAGTATTAAATCATGAGTACACTGTCTCTAAACTCACAGGTAGATGGGGATTAAGACGTAAAATTCATAAATTAGGTATCGAACCATACACAAACCTTATTTTTGTAAAAAAAATATCTTATGATAGGTATGTATTTAAAATTAGAGATAGCAAAAAAAAGAAAATATTGCCTCTCTCCTATTTAAGGTATATTGAGCTTGTTGACGCCAATGCTCCAGACGCACATATCCGCATTAAGGAATCTCTCTCCAACATTTCAATAAGTGTTTTTAAGAGTGATGAAAAAAACCGCATAAGCCTATTTGAAGACAAAAGTCTATTTGATTTTAACAATTATCATTTTGAAGTAAAGTATTTACCCATTGTTCAAAGCATTTATGGAGACGGCTACGAACGCAAAAGACTACGCAATAGCATATTAACGGATTTTCCTGATATTTTTGTAGGGGTTATTGACGCTAATAATCTTCGAGAAGACTTTTTCTTGGTTACTCAGTTTATGGATATGGATGCCAAAATTGTCTTAGCAATACGCAACTATAATCCTACCGCCGTCGGAAAAGACAAAATTGATATTGAGCTATTATCAAATCTTACTGGCATTCCCATTATCCCCTATTACGACGATGATGAAGATTCCAAAATTGCTTACCAAGAAAAAATTCTTCAAACCATAATAAGAACTCATAAAAACGTTGTTCCTTATGTTCGCCACGTACATGTTAACTACGGACGAGTAATTGAAAGTTCAATATCACATCTAATACGACAACTAAAAAAGGCTCCTGGACAAGATTTTTCTATTTCACCACGATATTTGGCAATAAATTTATTAGAAAAAGACCAAGTAATGCAGCAAGTTCATAACCCATGCAAAAGCTGTAAAAGAACAAAATGCATTTCGACAAAAGAAATTTCACGTCTTGAGTCTCTTTATAACGAACATATATTTACCATTTTAGAAAATGCTCGCAAAGCTTATGTTAATGGTGCGATTGCAGAAATAACAGACACTCACCGCGAAGATATTACTAGCAGAAAAATTGACAAAGTATTAACTCACAGAATTTGGGGAATACCAATTTTTTTAGCATTTATGACATTGACTTTTTACGCAACTTTTGAACTTGGTAAATACCCAATGGGTTGGCTCGAAACCGGAGTTGAATGGCTCACACAGGTATTAGAGAGTACGATGCAAGCAGGTTTTTGGAAAGAGCTTGTAATTAATGGTGCAATAGGCGGCGTTGGAGGAATATTAGTTTTCCTCCCAAATATTTTTATTCTATTCTTCTTTATTGGATTATTAGAGAACACGGGTTATATGTCGCGTGCAGCGTTTCTAATGGACAAATATATGCACAAAATTGGACTGCATGGCAAATCTTTTATCCCAATGATAATGGGATTTGGTTGTACTGTTCCAGCCATAATGAGTACACGAATTTTAGAAAATCGTCGCGATCGTATCCTAACAATGATGATTCTTCCATTTATGTCGTGTTCGGCACGATTACCAGTTTATATCCTGCTAATATCAGCATTTTTTCCAGAACACCCGGTTCTAATGCTTTTTGGAATATACTTTTTTGGAATTATATTGGCTTTAATAGTTTCTAGTTTCTTTAGCAAAACTATTCTCAAACAAAAGGAAGCTCCATACATAATGGAACTCGTAGCATATCGTAAACCAACAGCTAAAATGCTCTTTAGTTACACCTGGAATCGAGGTAAAGAATATCTTAAAAAAATTGCAGGAGTTATCCTTATAGGTTCAGTTATAATATGGTTATTAGGATATTTTCCTCAAGATGTAGAGTACTCACAAAATTATGACAATTTAATTGAAACAGCTCAAACGCCTGAAGAGTCAGAAGTATATGCACTCCAAAAGTCAGCAGAGCACCACCAAAAATCATATATTGGTAAAATAGGAGAATTTATTGGACCAGCTATGGAACCTTTGGGATTTGACTGGAAAATGAGCGTTAGTATATTAGCAGGTATCGCTGGAAAAGAAATCACAGTTAGTACAATGGGCGTTCTTTACCAAGCTAATAGTGAAGAGGAAACAGCAAGCCTGCAAAACAAACTTAAAGCGGAAACCTACACTTCTGGCAGTAAAAAAGGAGAAAAAGTCTTTAACAAAGTCGTGGCTTTCTCTTTCCTAATGTTTATATTAATATATTTTCCGTGTATTGCAGTGTTTTCGGCAATATGGAAAGAATCTAAACGAATAAAATGGGCTTTTTTCTCTGCCTTCTATACTACTGGAATTGCATGGATTGTTTCATTTGCGGTGTATCAAATTGGAAGTTTGATTTTCTAAAGAATTAACTTTACAGCTCTTCTAATATTTTTATCAGTCTAGTTTTTTTGCGTTGTGAAACAGGAATTTCTTTCCCATTTTTAAGAATTAAGAACCCCCCATCTGATTTATCTAATTTTTGAATATGATTAAGGTTCACAAGATATGAAGCATGAGGTCTAAAGAAATTATAATCTGACAAAATATCTTCAAATTCTTTCATGCTCCGCGACACAATAATATCATCAGTCTCCGTAAAATTAAATGTGGTATAAGAGTTATCACTCTTACAAAAAACAATATCATTTATATCAACAATATGCAGCTCACCAGCAGTTTTTAGAACAAGTTTCTTGGTATCATTTCGTTTCTCATAATGCTCAAAAAAGTTCAATAATTGAGTTTCGAGATTTGATTTTTCACGAATAGCAATTGACTTATCAATAGCTGCACAAAACTCGTCTTCATCTACAGGTTTAAGAATATAATCAAGAGCCGAAAACTTAATTGCTTTAATGGCAAATTCATTAAACGCAGTTGAGAAAATTAAAGAAAAACTATATGGTTTTATGGCTTGTAACACATCGAACCCACTTCCATCTCCTAGGTCTATATCTAATATCACTAAATCTACCTTAACACTTAATAGTAGCTCTATTCCTTCTTTAACACTCCCTGCTTCAAAAATCCCAGTAATATCAGGAAATTGTTTCTCAACAATTTTCCTATACATATTTCTGATGTTTTTATCGTCGTCAATAAATACTATATTCATAATAAAATCCTAAATTATCGGAAGGATAACAACAACTTTTGTACCCTTTTCGTTGGAATGATATTCAACTTTAACATTTCTTTTCCATTTTTGTTTTAGAATTAATATTCTTTGCTCTATTATTTCCAAAGCCCTAGATTTGTGATTTTTTTGAATCTCGTTAGATTTTTGCATTCCGGGTCCATTATCAATAATCCAAAATTCTACCTCATCCTCATGCATAAAGATTTTCAATTTTAAGTAAGCTTTGTTTAGTCTGCTCAAACCATGTTTAATAGCGTTTTCGACAAAAGGCTGAATCATCATTGGAGGAATCTCAGAATCTTCCATATCTACAACTTCTGCATCATCAATTTCAAAAGAAAATGATTGATTCATTCTTAGATGTTCTAATTCAATATAGTTTTTTAGCAATTGGATTTCATCAGACAAAGGAATTTTTTCTTGCGAAGATGATTGCAGTACAATTCGGGTAAGCTTAGAAAACTTAGCTAAATACGCTGAAGCGTCTTCCATTTTCGAGCCTGCAATATAAGTTTGAATTGATGTAAGTACATTAAACAAAAAATGAGGGTTCATCTGATTTTGAAGCAGTTTTTGTTTTACCAACATGTTTTTGTTTTCAAGAACTAATTTTCGCTGTCGTCCCCTCATTATCAACATAATAATAATAAGTCCAAGCAAAATAACTATCGCAGTAACAAAAAACGCTATTTGTCTAATACGCTGCGCTTGCAGTTCCTTTTCATGAGTCAATTTATCTATTTTAATCTGTTTTTGTACAGATTGAAATTTAATTTCAAGACGATTAATTTCTGTTTGTTTTTTTATGTTTAAAAGCGAATCTTTTAAGGACTGCAAAAACCGATACTCAAGGGTACTTTTCTTAAAATCGCCATTTATATAATACGCATTTGCAAGATTTAGGGAGGCTTCTATAATTCCATTTGAGTAATTTGCCTCTAACAAATACCCCTTCGCTTCTTCTAAAATATTTATTGTATTACCAGCATTGTAATCATCTTGAATCACTTGAGAGAAATAGACTAAAGCTTTGCCAAGCATTAATTTATCATCTAATTCCTTAAACATAGAGATAGACATCTCAAAGTATTCATTAGCTTTCTCATAATTTTTCATCTTTGAATAAACAACAGCAATATTGTTAATGCACAAAGCCTGATTTCTATTATCATGAATAGACCTAAATATTTGTAATGCTTGCGAATAATAATATAATGCAGAATCTAAATCGATAACAGATTCTTCATAATATACGCCAAAATTGTTTAAAGTCGGAGCTATTAAGGCACTATCCCCCAAACTAATTTTGAGATTATAAGATTTTAAAAGATTATCATAAGCAGGCTCAACATTGCCTAATTCCTGATGAACAATTGCAATATTATTATACACTAAGGACTGGCTACGAATATTACCACTTTCGATAAAAGCTTGCAATGATGCCTGATAATTTTGAAGAGCGGTACTGTAGTCACCCTGCAATTCGCAAACAACACCGATATTTGATAGCATTTGTGCAATTTTGTCAAAATCCTCAATCTCTCGAGCAATTTTCAAAGCTTCAACAAAAAACTCTTTTGCAAAATCATTAAAATTCTTAGAGTATGAGACTACACCCGCTTCGGAATATTTTTCATAAGCAATAGATTTTGGGAACTCGTACTTTATAACATTTTTAAGCATATCTTTTAGTACAATAGCTTGTCGAACAGAATCTACCGACAATTCTTTATACTCCGTTAAAAGCTTATTAGTTTGAGAAAAGCAAGTTGCTAAAAAAAATAAAAAAACAATTAAAAGTTGAACCCTCATATTTAATCTACCTTGACACAAAAGTAATTAAAAAAACGAATGTGCTAAAAAAAAATTGCACTAAGACCTAAGCCTTAGTGCAACCATTATAAAATTAAGTTCCTTTCAGAAACATTATTCAGCCTATAACTTATTCGTTTTCCTTTTTATCAGATTTTTCGTCTTTAGGAGGTTTTGGTAACAAAACTTTACGACTAAGTTTAATTTTATGAGTTTTTTCGTCTATACCAATAACTTTAACTTCAATTTCTTGTCCTTCTTTTAGCACCTCTTCAACAGTTTTAATTCGTTTCCAGTCAATTTCTGAGATATGAAGCAAACCTTGATGATTAGGAATTATTTCGACAAAAGCACCAAAAGTAGTAATTCCTTTTACCTTACCTTTATAAACTTTATCAAGTTCTGGCACACGAGCAATATTACCTACCTTTTCTTTAGCATTTAACATATCTGTACCATTATCTGCCGTAATCTCAATATAACCTTTGTCATCAATTTCGGTAACAGAAATAGTAGTATTTGTAGTTGCTTGTATTTCTTGAATTATTTTACCTCCTGGTCCTATTATTGCTCCAATCATATCTTTTGGAATAACAATAGTTTCAATTCTAGGAGCATATTCTTTGTATGAAGCTCTAGTTTCAGGCAATGTTTCTAACATTTTCGATAATATGTGGTCTCTTCCTTCTTTAGCTTGCAATAATGCTTCTCGGAGGACTTCATAAGATAATCCGTCAACTTTAATGTCCATTTGGGCAGCGGTAATACCATCTGGAGTTCCACAGACTTTAAAATCCATATCACCTAAATGATCTTCATCTCCCAATATATCACTTAAAATAGCATATTCTTTAGTTTTTGGATCTGCAATTAGTCCCATTGCAATACCCGAAACGGGTTTTGAGATTGGTATTCCGGCATCCATCATTGCTAATGTTCCTGCACAAACAGTTGCCATAGATGATGATCCGTTTGATTCAAGAATATCCGAAACGACTCTAACTGTATAAGGGAATTTTTCGCCTTTTATTGGTAACACTTTAGCAAGTGCTCTATGTGCAAGATTTCCATGTCCAACCTCACGACGGCCTACACCTCTATATGGTCTAGCATCACCCGTTGAGAACGGAGGAAAATTATAATGCAGTAAAAATGGTGAATAACCTTTAATCATTGCACCATCAATCATTTGCTCGTCCATTTTATTTCCAAGTGTAACAGTTGTTAATGCTTGAGTTTCGCCACGAGTAAACACGGCTGATCCATGCACTGTAGGTAAATAATCAACTTCGCACCAGATTGGGCGTATTTCGTTAGTTTTTCTACCATCAAGTCTCACTTTTTCTTTTAAGACCATTTGTCTTACAGCTTCTTTCTCAACATCATGATAGTATTTACCAACGAGTTTTTCAATATCTTCGAGTTGTTCTTCGTTGTATTGTGCCAAAAATTCTTCTTTAACTTCGCTAAACAAACGCTGACGTTCATGTTTATCGGCACTTTGGTTCATTGCAGCCACATAAGCTTTGTCAAAGGTTTCGTCCCAAACTTTTTGTTTTAATTCTTCGTCATTTGTTTCATGAGCATATTCTCTATATCCTTCTACACCCACCATTTTACGCAAATCTAATTGTGCTTGACACTGAACTTTAATCGCTTCGTGAGCGAATTTAATTGCATCTAACATTTCTTGTTCTGATACTTCGTCCATTTCGCCTTCAACCATCATAATATTGTCGATAGTTGCTGCAACGATTAAATCTATATCTGCTTTTTGATTTGCTTCTGTTCCAGGATTTATAACAAATTCGCCATTAATTCTCGACACACGGACTTCAGAAATAGGTCCACCAAAAGGTATATCAGTAACAGCAAGAGCTGCTGATGCAGCAAGTCCAGCAAGGGCATCGGGCATATCGTCTTGGTCTGCTGACATTAGCATTACATTAACAAATGTTTCTGCATGAAAGTCGGCAGGGAATAGCGGGCGTAAAGCTCTGTCAACCAGTCTGGATATTAGAATTTCATAATCTGACGGTCTAGCTTCTCTTTTCATAAAACCACCAGGGAAACGTCCAACCGAAGCATATTTTTCTCTATAATCAACGGAAAGTGGCATAAAATCAACATCATCTTTTGCTTTATCGGCAACAACAACTGTTGCTAACAGCATGGTTTTACCCATCTTCACCACTACTGAACCAGTTGCCTGCTTCGCTAGTTTACCGGTGGAAATTTCAATTTCTCTGCCGTCATTAAGTTTAACGACTTGTTTAAATTCTTTATACATTTTTTATATCTATTAAATTATTGTTTTTTATTAAAAAAAAAGCAAAACATCATAAGTCTTGCTTTTTTTTAGTTTTAGCGACGAAGTCCCAAATCCTTCACTATCGCTCTATATCTTTCAATTTCGTTGGTTTTTAAATAATCCAACAAACTTCTTCTTTTTCCTACCAATATAACCAGTGCACGTTGAGTACTGAAATCTTTTTTGTTCTTTTTTAGATGTTCAGTTAAATGACTGATACGGTAGGAAAATAGAGCGATTTGAGATTCTGCCGAACCTGTGTCGTTATTAGACTTCCCGTGTTTTTCGAAGATTTCCACCTTCTTTTTTGAATCTAAGTAGTTATTCATCACCTATAATATATAATTAAAATTAAGGCAGCAAAAATACAGTTTTATTTCCATTTAACAAAATTATACAGTATTTCTTTTTTATAATTGTTTTTACGACAAATTTTATTAGTTTGCATTTTAGAATCGCAGGTAAATTACAAATTTACAATTGCACTATTGCCTTAGGGATCGAGCCTCTAACACGACACACTAATTCTCGACTTTTTCGAGTACGACTTGAATAAAAACCTGATAAACAAATATAATGTTTGCGAACACTATTAAACTAGCTCCAAGAATCTTAATTAACTGATAATCGGCAAGTAAAGTAGTTATTTGCCCAAAACCTGGGAGTAATAGCCCAATAATTAGATAGTAGGTACTTAGCAATATGGCTCCAAAACCCAAAATAATTGGAGAGGAAGAACTAAATTTTGATGTTTTATGTGACAATCGTATAAAAGTAAAAACCATCAATAATACTTCAAGGGAAAATAAGATTGCAATTAATGCTGATTTCTCTAACATTTCAAAAGACTTATCACATGAGAACAACGCATTGCTAATATTATTTTGATATCCCTGCACAAGCACATCATTTGTTTGAGCCTTGAACAAAGACATAACTTGTTGATCAAAAATATTTGTAAGAGCAAACACAACTACTCCTAATAACAAACCCACACAAGCGATTGTAATAGTATTTTTAAATTTTCTTAATCTGTATAGTGTTCTAATTTTTTCCATATTATTAATCCATAAAACTTTGTATTGCAATTTTATATGATTTTACACCAAAACCAGTAATTATTCCTTTGCAAACAGGAGCGATAATATTATTATTTCTAAAACTCTCTCGGGCATATACATTCGATATATGCACCAGCACAACTGGGACAGATATTGCCGAAATAGCATCACGAATAGCTACCGAAGTGTGAGAATATGCACCTGCATTAAGAATTATACCGTCAATTTGATTTTCCGAATCATGCAAACCACTAACTATTTCGGATTCAAAATGAGAATTGGTAAGACTCAACTCAATATTAGGAAAAAAACATTTTAGATTATCAAAATAATCGATTAAATTGCTATTTCCATAAATATTTGGCTCTCTTTTACCAATATTGTTTAAATTTGGGCCATTTATGATTCTTAAATGCATTACTTTTACAACATATTTATAAATACAAAT
>CAYNKH010000119.1:0-8867 GCA_964397745.1 uncultured Bacteroidales bacterium
GTAACAGAGCCTTTATTAAGCTTAATTTGTGCTGTATTGCGTTTAATATATCTTTTATATGTGTTTATTATCAATAATTTATAAGTAATTAACCTGCTACATGTCTAAAATAGATAATGACGTAATATTTATAAAATCCAACAATGACAATGTTACAAATGTAAACACACAATTGTTAATAAAATGTTACAAATGTAAACTGTATTATCATTACATTTGTAATGTCAAAAAACACGCAAAAATGAAAGATAGAATTTCTAAAATTTTGAGAGAAGAAGGAATGACTGCTACAAAATTTGCAGAGGAGATTGGAGTTCAGGCTTCGAGTATATCTCATATTATTTCTGGACGTAATAATCCTTCGACCGATTTTGTGATAAAACTATTGGAGAGATTTAGAGGTATTAACGCAGAATGGTTACTCACAGGTAAAGGCGAAATGTATAAAAACACTAATGTGGGAGCTAAACCCGATGAGAATGCCATTTATACAGGTAAGGATACTTTATTTTCAAATCCTCCAACTGTTTTAGAGGATAAAAGCCCTGTTATTAAGCCTATAGACACAGATAGTTTCATTGATAATGAGCCTGAGAGTCCTGAAAAACCTGTTTCTGATGATAAAAGCAATCCTCCAACATCATTTAAACCAACTTCTTCTTCTGAAAAAACTGTTGAAAAAATTGTTGTATTTTTTACTGATAAAACTTTTGAATCCTATAATCCTCATAAATAATTTGTATGTTTGTGAAACAAATTTTACAATCTTATGAAAAAACAAACCTGTGATTTTGAAGTTGTTTACAACATTAGCATAAATGATGATTATTTTTTATTAAAATTGCTTGCTGAGGATGAGTTACCGAATATTGCTCCTGCCCAGTTTGTAGAAGTTAGAATTGACGGAGCTCCTAACACATTTTTGCGGCGACCTATTAGTGTACATGACGTTAATTACGATAAAAACACTATTAGTCTTCTTGTTCGTATTGCCGGAGAAGGTACTGCTAAATTGTCCCAAATTAATAAAGGTGACTTGCTAAACTTAGTATTTCCTCTCGGTAATTCTTTTAGTATGCCCGATAATGACAAAGTTTTACTCGTAGGTGGAGGTTGTGGGGTTGCACCTATGTTATATACTGCAAAGTATTTTATGAATTTTGGATTTTCACCAACTTTTTTATTAGGATATAAAGATAAAGAAAGTATTTTACGCTCTGATAAATTTGCGAAATATGGAAATGTCTTTTATACAACCGAAGATGGAAGCTTTGGTGAAACTGGTAATGTCCTTGACCATTCGCTTTTAAATTCTGATAAAATTAATTTTGATAAAATTTATGCCTGTGGACCTCAACTAATGTTAAAAGCACTTGGAAATTTAGCGATTGAAAAGGATATAACATGTGAAGTATCACTCGAAAACCTTATGGCCTGTGGAATTGGTGCTTGTTTATGTTGTGTGCAGGATACAATAGATGGACATAAATGCGTTTGTACTGATGGACCTGTTTTTAATGTCAAAAAATTAGTATGGTAAATTTGAATATAGATTTTAACGGATTAAAATTAAAAAATCCCGTTCTTACTGCATCTGGTACCTTTGGATATGGTCTCGAATTTGAAGATTTTGTTGATTTAAGCCGTCTGGGAGGCTTTATTGTTAAAGGCACAACATTGCTCCATCGTGAGGGAAACCCTTATCCTAGAATGGCTGAAACCGCCGCAGGAATGTTAAATGCAGTAGGTTTACAAAATAAAGGCGTAAAAGTATTTTGTGATGATATTTATCCAAAAATTGAACATCTTAATACTAATATATTTGTTAATGTAAGTGGCTCTACAGTAGATGATTATGTCGCCACTGCAGAAATGATTAACGAACTCACAAATATTCCCGCAATTGAATTAAATATCTCATGTCCAAATGTTAAAGAAGGAGGAATGGCTTTTGGAACAAGTTGTGCATCAGCCGAAGATGTGGTAAAAGCTGTTCGACAAGTGTATAAGAAACACTTGATGGTTAAATTGTCTCCAAATGTTACGGATATTGTTTCAATTGCCCAAGCGGTTGAAAATCATGGAGCTGATAGCGTTTCCTTAGTTAATACTTTTCTGGGTATGGCAATTGACGCTAAAACCAGAAAACCAAAATTATCAACTATTACTGGTGGGCTTTCTGGACCTGCAATTAAACCAATAGCTCTACGAATGGTCTGGCAGGTTGCAAAAGCCGTAAAAATCCCCGTTTGTGGACTTGGTGGAATAATGACCGCCGAAGATGCCATCGAGTTTTTTCTAGCTGGAGCCTCATGCATTCAAGTTGGAACTGCAAATTTTATCGAACCCGATGCTACACTTAAAATACTTGAAGGTATCGAATATTATTGTAAAAAATATGGTGTAAAAGACATCAATGAGCTAATTGGAAATCTTCAAATTTAGTATTTTAACTTTTTTCTACTTTATTAAAAAATTAAAATGAAACTACATTTTATTTTCTTTTTATGTTTTTTTGCGAGCCAAGTTGGTTATTCTCAACTTGTTAATGTAGAATCAAAACGCATGCAAGACGATACTACTTCCTTTTCTGGTGCTGTGGCTTCCTCTTTTTCGTACGAACAAAACAATAAGGCTACTCTTTTGCAAACTAATAATAGTTTAACCATGCAGACTCGAAGTAAATCGCAAAAAGATGTCTTTTTGCTTTTAGGAAGTTATGAGCTTAAAAAAACAGATGCTGGCAATTTTAGTAATGCAGGTTTTTTGCACTTTAGATACACTAGAAGGTTCATTAAATATTTTCATTGGGAAGGATTTGTCCAATATCAAGCTAATCCAGTATTACTTTTGGATAACAGATCATTGCTGGGAACAGGACCGAGGCTTAAAATCTTTGATAAACCGAACTTAAATTTAAGCTTAGGGGCTATGTATATGTATGAGTTGGAAAATACTCTCGAAGATATTCCACAATTCTATATAGATCACAGGCTTTCTACTTATTTGACTTTTAATTTTGTTTTTGCTAAAGATAGAATTGAGATTACTACTATTACTTATTATCAGCCACTTTTTAATGATTTCTCGGATCTGAGAGTTACAAATCAAACATCAATAAGCTTAATTTTTACAAAAAATCTAAGTTTTGAAATTGGAATAAAATATCTGTATGATGCTAATCCACCTATTGGTGTCATTAGTAATTCTTTTGTAAACAATATTGGTCTTAAATTAAGTTTTTAATTGTATTGAATTTTTTACTACTTTTGGTAAGCTATTTGTAAACAATATTTGAACTATAAAATAATAATTATGAAAAAGAACTTAATTTTACTTGTTGTCTTGTTAGTTATAGGGGTCAGTTACACAGTTGCACAAGATGCTAGATTATTAAAAGCAGCCGATAAAAGCTTTTCGGACGGTGAAAAAGACTATAAAAAAAAGCGATACAATGATGCAGTACCAAGCCTCGAAATTGTTGTTGAGAATATAAATATTAGAGATGCCTCTCGCAAATATCTTATTATGAGATTTGAAGCAAATCTTATGTTGATAGATATATACTTCGATAAAATTAATAATTTACGGGACGGTTGCGTTGCTCTCAATAGTTTTATAGATGATATAAACGCTATAAAATCCTCAGGAATTTTTAAAGCTAAAGATATTTATAAGTATCTGGAACTTGAAAAAGAATACTCAACTTATATTACACAGTGTGAAAATTTTGAGTCCATAGAGAAAGACAAATCCGATTTTGAGAAAATATTTGACGAAGAATTTGGGGAAGAGGAGTAATCTGCTCTCAGTTCTCGTTTGGAATTTGTGGTTTCTGTATTACTCTCAATTTGTATAATATGCTATAGATGTTCGTAAGCATAGGGCTTTGTAACGAAGCAGATATGTAAAGATAATAATGCGGATTAAGTTTTGACTTTTCAGTTGGAGTTCGGTGTCCCAAAATAAGCACAAAAAAAGAGCTTCAATTAAGGCTTCTTTACTATATATAATAAACAAATTATTTTATAATTTTACCTGCATGATCTTTAAAATCTGATATTTTAGTGGCTTTGAGATAACTTAGAAATTTACCAGTTAATTCTTGACAAAGTTGCTCAAAGAATATAAATGATTTTTCATTTCTGTTTCGACCAATACATATTTCATCTTCATCAACTTTACCATTTAATGCTTCAAAAACATCGAGTAAATAAATAGTATCAGCAGGTCTTTTTAAAAAATAGCCGCCACGAGGCCCTCTGGTCGAATAAATTAAGTCTGCTTTTACAAGACTTTCGAGGACTTTAAATAAATGGTTTCGTGAGCAGTTAGTGAGATCAGATATTTTTTGAGCGTTTATTCCATTTTCTCCGGCTGCAGCTATAAGTGCCATACCGTGAAAACTTAAAATGTTTGCTTCTGAAAGCGCCAGTATCTTCATAATTAAAATAAGTTTTGGTCAGGATTGATATTCTCTACAATATATTGCAAATCGTTTTCTTTTAAGTAATTTAACATTGTTTCACTAATATCGTGGCAAATATCTCCCATTAGGCATGTGCCGAAAGGACAAATAGGATTATCTATTGGACATCGTTTTACTGTAACTTTTCCTTCGATTGCTTCGAGAATTTCAATTAGTTTTATTTCGTTTGCGGGTTTTTTTAAAAAAAAACCACCAGTAGGTCCTCTGGTTGAACCTAAAAGTCCCTCTTTTACTAAGCGTTGTAAAATTTTTGAAGTATGATGCCTAGAAGAGTTTGTAATTTCTGCAATTTTAATAGCATTAATAGAGGTTTTAGATTTTGCTATTAATGCCATAGCATGAAAGGCAATAGTATTGGCTTCTGAAATTGCAAGTATTTTAGTCATTTTCTAAATTTACAGGTTAATGTGTTGATACTCAATACCTTCGATATTGTTTAGTTCTTCCAAAAACAATTTAATTTGTTTCTCATCGCCTTCAATATCAAGTATAATAATCCCACCTTTCACTTCATTTCTGTTGATGCCTAATCTATTTCTAATTATGCAACCGTAAAGGGTAAGTGTTTCTTGCAATTTCTTTGCTCCAAATTCAGGATTTCGAACAAGAATCCCTATGATTTCGTATTTCATATTAAATTAGTTTTTAAAAGTCATTACTTTAACAACAATACCACCGATGTCCTGTAGTTTTGCAATCAAACTGTGAGAATTGTCATCGGAGCCTCTAAGTTCAAGAATTATTAGTCCAGAACGGCTACACTGCATGTCATTTAACTCATGATAACCAAACCTTGTATTGATTATTGAGGAAAATTCTGACAAAGTATTTTGTAATCTTCCTGCCTCTTTAATTCTATCAAGGACTTTAATTGTTACAATATTAATTTCTGTTTCCATATCTTAAAAGTATAAATCTCGTTCTCCGTTTTTAATTCTATCAACTTTTTCACTTACTTCTTTTTTAAGTTTAGCGTCTTCGAGTTGATTTATTTCTTTATTAATTAAGGCCCAACCTTTTGTTGCAACTTCTTCTGTGGCATAATCTACAAGATATTCGGTAAGCGTAAGAATAGCATTAGGAGTGCAATAGCGTTTAATAAAACCTGGTACGCTAAACTCCATAAAATGTTCTCCAGTTCTTCCTAATCTGTAGCATGCAGTACAAAACGATGGGAGAAAGTCTTTTTCAATAAGTTCTTCAACAATTTCGGCAAGCGATCTATTATCGTTAATTGCAAACTGCTCTCTATTTAAGTTCTGCTCTTCGTTTTGTGAGGCAGCATAAGCACCAAGCTCAAGTTTTGTTCCACCATCAATTTGTGAAACACCAAAACTAATAACTTCGTCTCGTACTTGTGCTGTTTCACGAGCAGTTAAGATTAATCCTGTATATGGCACAGCAAGTCTTAGGATGGCAATTATCCGAACTAACTCTTCATCATTAACGAGATGTTTTTTGTCAACTTGTGAGCCAGAGGCATCTGTAATACGAGGGAATGATATTGTATGAGGACCAACATTGTAGCACGCCTCAAAGTGATTAGTGTGTCGCACAAGCGACATTACTTCAAATTGCCACTCGTAAAGACCAAATAATGCACCGATTCCAACATCATCTAAACCGGCTTCTTGAGCTCTGTCAAGAGAAGTAAGTCTATAATTATAGTCTTTTTTGGGTCCTGAAAGATGATATTTTTTATATGAGGGCTCATGGTAGGTCTCTTGGAAAACCTGATATGTTCCAATTCCTGAACGCTGAACAGTTCTGAAGCCTTCGATATCTAATGGAGCAGCATTTATATTAACTCTTCTTATTTCACCTCTTCCTTTTTTAACACTATATGCTAATTTAACAGTATGAGCAATATACTCGGGATCATACGAGTCGTGCTCACCATAAACAAGTATTAGTCTTTTTTGCCCATTATCTTCAAGAGCTTCAATCTCTTTTACTATCTCATTATCTGATAATGTTTTACGTTGAGCATCTTTATTTGTCGCTCTAAAACCACAGTAAAGACAGTTATTTTTACATTTATTACCAATATAAAGAGGAGCAAATAATACGATTCTGTTGCCATAAACTTTTTCTTTTAATTGTCTGGCACCGTCCTTTATTTGTTGTATTAGCTCTGGTGTATTGGCATTGATAAGAATGGCAGTTTCTCTAAGATTTAGTCTGTTTTTATCAAGCGATTTTGCAATAACCTTTTGTACTTCTTCCGCTGAGGGATTTTGAGTCTCTTCAAGGAAATTTTCAATTTCTTCAATGTCGATAAAAGGTTTCATCCTTTCATCTTTGATTTTGTATTTTTCCGGTGAGAATTTCATGTCGTTTTTTTAATAAAAGTTTTGTTAAATTTCAATGCTTAAAGATATTATAAATAAATACAAAGCTAACATTATTATCATTCTAATTTAGATATAAATAAAAAAGCCCTATTCACACTATTTTGTTAGATATTAGTTATCTATTAAGTAGTAGGGCTTTTTTTGTTAAATTTATATTGTTTTTTATACGTCTGTTCTTAGATTCATTATGTCTCTGTCGAAAACGTACAAATTGTTTTTGCCGACAAGATTTAGTTTGTCTATTATTGCTTGAACA
The DNA here is from genome assembly GCA_964397745.1 of uncultured Bacteroidales bacterium. Lineage (GTDB taxonomy): Bacteria > Bacteroidota > Bacteroidia > Bacteroidales > ML635J-15 > Bact-19. The sequence continues at coordinate 7,100 of CAYNKH010000119.1, forward strand.
GAACTTTCTTCTTCGATTTGCTCTGTAACGAACCATTGCACCCAATTTTGAGTCGCAAAATCATTTTCTTTAACTGTGAGAGCTACTACGTCGTTGATACTTTCGCTAATATATTTTTCGTGAGCAAGCACTTCATCAAACAATACAAAAATGTCTTTCCAATCTTCTGGAGTTTTGTCAATTGCAGGAATAATTGCTTTTCCGCCTCTTTCGTTAATAAAATCAACAATCTTTAGCATGTGCATTTTTTCTTCTTCTGCTTGTGCATATAGCCACTGTGCTACACCTGCCATGCCTTTACTTTCGGCCCAACTTGCCATTGATAAATACAAAAAAGACGAATAGCCTTCTTTCTGAATTTGCTCGTTTAAAATTTTTTCAATTTTTGGTTTCAACATAATTTTTTTATTTTAATTGTTAATAAATTATTTCTGATGTAGTAACAAAAATATAAATAAAAAGTTTAATTTTATGCAGATTTATAATTATTTTTAAAATGAAGAAAGTTGAAATTACAGATCAGAATAAAATAGCGGCAATCATAAATTCGACTAACACATGCACTCTTGCTATGGTTGATGATGGTAAGCCGTATTGCGTACCCATGAATTTTGCTTACGATAATGGAGTTTTATATTTTCATGGTGCTCCTTTTGGTCGCAAAATTGACATTTTAAATATTAATCCCCAAGTATGTGTGTCGTTTTTTTCGGATGAGTTGCTAAACATCAGACATAAAGATGTTGCTTGCTCTTATTCAATGAAATTTCAATCTGTATTATTTAATGGCAAAGTTGTTTTTATAACTGATAATGCTGAAAAAGAAAAAGTGCTAAACTTAGTAATGAAAAAATATTCGGGTAGGGCAGATTTTAAATATTCTAAACCAGCCTTAGATAATGTAAATGTTTTTTACTTAAAGCCTAATGAGGTAACTGCTTTTAAACGTGGATATTAAATTAATTAATAACTAAAAATATATTAAATTATGAGTAGAATTAAAGGAACAGAAACGGAAAAAAATTTATTGAAATCTTTTGCAGGAGAATCGCAGGCAAGAAATCGTTACACAATGTTTGCTAAAATTGCTAAAAAAGAGGGATATGAGCAAATAGCATCTCTATTCTTAGAAACTGCTGAGCAGGAATTAGAACACGCAAAAGTGTTTTTTAGATATTTAGATACTGGCGAAGCTGTCGAAATTACTGCTATGTATCCTGCAGGCGTAGAAGCTACTACTGCCGAAAACTTAAAAGCTGCAGCAATGGGCGAACGCGAAGAATGGGAAGAACTATACCCCGAGTTTGCTAAAGTAGCCGAAAAAGAGGGATTTAAAGATATTGCAACATCTTTTAAAATGATTGCAAAAGTTGAACTTGAACACGAAAACCGCTATCTAAAACTTCTCGAAAATATAGAAAAAAATATAGTTTTTGAAAAAGAAGAACCAACAGAATGGTATTGTCGTAATTGTGGATATGTACATACCGGAAAAAAAGCTTTAAAAACTTGTCCAGCATGTAAGCATTCTGAGGCTTATTTTGAAGTGCGCGCAAATAATTATTAAATTGTGTTTGTGCAAAAATTAATTTAAATAAAACTTTTAGTCATGTTTAAACAGATTTCTACCCTTGCAGATTTCTACCCTTGGTCGAAATTACTTGGTTATGTAGGAAGAATATAGTCGGCGACAAATTCTCTTTTTTTTTAAAATAACCTTAAATCCGCAACAAAGTTATTAACAAAAGCAGTCAAAACACTGTGTATA
>CAYNKH010000120.1:0-1486 GCA_964397745.1 uncultured Bacteroidales bacterium
AGTACAAAATGGAGGAAAGTTTATTATTGATGGGGGTTATGTTGAAAATGGTAATGTTATTGTTAAAGCAACTAGCAGTCTTGAATTAAAAAATAATGCCATTATAATAAAAGATTTTAATGATGAGATTTTAATTGAAATCGGAGGTGTTTTTGATTCTGAAGTAGGAGAAATAAAAGAAGAATAAGCATGATAAGATTTAATCTAAAAATAAACTTTTAGTCTATAAATAACAGTTGCTATTATGAAAAAAAATATTTTAATATTGACAGTATTACTTTCAGTTACCATTGCAAAATCGCAGACCTACGAATCAATTATTGATACTACAAAAATGTGGGTGATTTACGAATCATCTGCTTATGAGCTTATTTTGGGTAAGACCGTTGCTTATAAGATTGCAAACGATAGCACATTTATTGACGACAGATATTGGTATAAGGTTTTAAAGGCAGAAGATTCTACATATACACAATGGTCATTTTTTTCTTACATAAACGAAGAAGACAAAGTTATATCTCTTAATGGGAGTTTTGCGGGGTTTGGTTCACCTCTTTATGATTTTAATCTTATTGCTGGCGACTCGCTTTGTTGCAGTCCTGATAATTATATGTGTATGGAAATAGAAGATAGTTATGAGAGTTTTTTTGCAGGTAAAAACCGATATACGCAAACTATAGAATATTACGATACAATTTATGAGGGTATTGGCAGTAAATCAAAAGGACTATTACATTTTTATGATTATGTGGGGGTATCTCGTACTTTGGTTTGTTATTTTCACAACGGAGAGTTGTTATACAAACACCCGTCTGTAGAAAATTGCTATCAAAATGATTATCCCAGCAATATAAATGTAAATACTATCAATAGGATGAACAATCTTATTATTTATCCTAATCCAGCAAGTGAAATAATACATATTCCTGATGTTTCGCCTCAGTCATATTATGTAATATATAATGTTTCGGGGAAAGAAATATGTACAGGGAAATTAAACAACAATAATGATGTTAATGTTTCAGATTTGCACAGTGGCTTGTATTACATTCGTATTACTGTAAACCAGGAAAATTATTCGGGAAAGTTTATAGTTAAATAGTTTCCGAACTCAGGTTTAAAGATAAGCCTTAAATTTGAGGTCGAATTTTGACTTTACATTGCCGACAAAAACAAATAAAATCTTATTACTGCTAATAATGGAGGCAATGTAAACGACAAATACTTCGTTAGTCTCGTGTTGAAAACAATTATTTGCAAAAGCAAACGCCTTGATTTTCAACACTTCGAAAGCCTTGTCTTTGGCGTTTTCTTATCAAAGACATAAAAACAAGTAGTTTTCTTCCACTTGCTTTAGCATCATTTTTTAAATTATTAATTTTAAAAAAGCTATCTTTTTAGATAGCTTTTTTATTGTATAACACTTATTATTATTTTGTTCCTGCACAACCTGTTTTTGCAGTAGTTCCTGCACAACCTGTTTTTG
>CAYNKH010000120.1:1586-8808 GCA_964397745.1 uncultured Bacteroidales bacterium
GTTCCTGCACAACCTGTTTTTGCAGTAGTTCCTGCACAACCTGTTTTTGAAGTAGCTCCTGGGCAACCTGTTTTTGCCTTTGTTGTACTTGGGCAATCTGTTTTTACTTTTGCTTTATAGTCTATTTCAGCTAATGAGGCAATAATTTTATCGGTGTCAGTTTTATCGTTGCGGTATTTTACAGTAACGATATCTTTTTCGTAATCGGTTTGGACATCCGTTATGCCTTTAGTGAATGCTAATTGTTTTTTTACTTTTGTAGCACAACTGTTGCAGTCCATGTTACAAATTAAACTTACCTCTGAAATTTTGCTTTTTGCTTTAGACTCTTTTTTTGTTTCTTCTTGAGCACTCATACTTGTGATGCCTGCAAAAAGAATTACTGTTAAAATTAAAATTGTTTTTTTCATAATAAATTCTGTTTTTTAGTTAAACTTTATTTTGATTGTTGTTGAATTGAAAATCTTACACCGAGATAGAATTTACGTCCATGAACTGGTCCCCAAATTAAAGATGAGTCGAAATAACCACTATATGGATCGCTTGCTGATATAATTGGTAGTTTTTGAGTGAATCCTAATAGGTTCTCAACACCAAAATACATTTCCCAATGTCTGAAAAACTTTGTGATTTGTGCATTATAAATTTGATACGCTGGGAATTCCTGCAAAAGTCTAAACTCTTCTGGATTAGATTCTGTTGATGGAATACGTCCGCCTCCGTTAAGTTGTGCAGTAAAATCATATTGCCACTTTTCTAAAGGAGTTTTGTACGAAAATGTTGCAATCCCTTTGTATCTGTTTGTTAATGGAACTTCTAAAAGCTGTCCATTAATAGTTTGTTTTACATCGTTGTAACGGTAGGCCAATGTTGCATCAAGACCTTTGATTATCTCATAACTGGTTTCTACTTGAAATGTATTCGAAAAAGATTGCCCATCTAAATTGTAAAAATGAACTTTTGTAACATCTTCAAAATCCGTAATTATCTGATTAACGAAGTCTGTTCTATAAAATTCTACATTTACCATCATATCTTTGTTGGCAATCGGAACGTACCAAGTTATGTTGGAGCCATAATTCCACGCTTCTTCTAATTTTAAATCTTGATTAATGATAAAGATTCTCGAAGAAGCTAATAGGAAACTATTTTCGGCTAAAACATTTGCTTTACGATATCCTTTGCCTGCCGATGCACGAACAATTACATTGCCTGAGATATTATATCTAAGATTTAGACGCGGCGTAATCAGTAGTCCGTGTTCGTTATGATAATCTGTTCGACCACCAATAATTACATTAAATTTCTCGAATAATTTTCCTGTATATTGAAAAAATGCACCAGGCACTACTTCGAGATCAGTAATCAGACTATCGTTGAGGCTTTGCTCCAAATCTTCGTATTTTAGGCTAAGACCTGCATTATAGCGATGATGTTCGTTTGCATTAAAAGCAGATTGCCAAATTAAATTGTAGTATCCGCTAATTTGTTGAGCATCAAAGGTTTTAGGACCAAAATAAGAGTCTTGATTATGTCCAGTAAAATTGGCAATCATTGCTATACTCTGATGTTGTCTTTGTGGAAATACATACCCCATTTTATAAAAAGCCTCAATTCTATTTGTTTTAATATCAATTTTATAAGGAGTATATGCATCAGAAAAATCTGAAGGAATACTTCCTAACTGACCACTTTTTCTTGACTCATCAATGTATTTAACTCCAAATCTCATAGTCAGGTTTTTGCTAAAATAATCCCATCTATTAAAGAAATTGTATTGATTAATCATTGGCATATCAGCAAAACCGTCTTTATTGTCGTCAATAGACAGAAGGTCAAATTGAGTATGTGCAAAAATAGTGGTACTTAGTTTTGGACTAACTATAAATGAGGCATCAAGGTTGTTTTCCACTTTTCCAGCAGAACTTACAAATTGATTAAAATATAGTAAATCGGCATTTTTTGGCTTTTTGTACTCTACATTTATTTGCCCTGTAATAGCATCGTAGCCATTGATAACTGCCGAAGTTCCTTTAGAAACTTGAATTGATTCCATCCACGGACCAGGAATATACCCGAGAGCATAAGCTTGAGAAATTCCGTATAGGTTTGGAATATTTTCTGTCATCATCTGGACATATTTGCCAGCAAGTCCTAAAAGTTTTATTTGTTTGGCTCCTGTTGTAGCATCGCTATAAGAAGCATCAACCGAAGCATTTGTCTCGAAACTTTCAGATAAATTACAACATGCGGCTTTGTGTAATTCAGCACCCGTAATGTTTTGCACATGGCCAGTTTCCATTTTGTCGTAATGACTACCCATTTTGCGTTCTCCGATTGTAACCTCCTCGAGAAAACGACTGTTGTGTAAAATAATTTCTAACTTCTCGTTTGGGTTTTTTACAATTATTGTATCGGGATTATAGCCGACAAAACTGAAAATCAACTCATTACTTGAGTTTGGTTTTTCAATTGTAAAATTTCCGTTTTTATCACTTGTTGTTCCAATTTCAGTGTTATTCCAGTAAATGTTGACACCAAACAGAGGCTTTTTGTCTTTATTGTCAGGCTCATAAACTATCCCTTTTATTTGGGATAGTGCCGGAGACAATACAACAAGCATAAAAACAATAGTGATATATATTGTTCTCATTTTTATTTAATATAAATGTGATAAATTGATTTAATTAGCACTTAGGGATTGTAAACCCTTAAAAAAGCGTAATTAAATCATAAACGGAATACGGAATTGATGATACATATATCTTTATCAATGTCTGAAATATTTATTAATGGGGGGATTTTTAAAATTATTCTTTTGAAATTGTAATAATTTGTTAGAATATAATCACTTGTAAAAAAATGATTTAGGTGTTTATTAAACTCAATTACCGATGATTTTGCTATTTCAGGTATGTTTGAATTTGAGAATAGCACATCTAGAGAAACATATCTAACATTTGTATTATTAATGTGATTGTCATCATGGCAAAAGCAGTCGTGTTCGTGCTTATGCTCAGAGCAATCATGTATATGTTGATGATTATGACTTACTTCGCCAAACTCAAAAAACGCAATTTCTTGTTTTTCGGTATTACAACCCGAACAAAAATATTGTTCGAGAATAAAACCGTTGTTGCCAATCAATATTATTGAGGCAGTAAAAACAGTGTATATGAATTTAGCAATTTGCATTATGCAAAAATAAACATTTAATTGCTTACAAAACAAAATATTTTGAATAATGTTTAAAAAAAAGGGGCAGAGGCCCCAATTTTATACGTAATGATATGTAGGATTTAATCTATTTGATTTTTTTAATTTCTTGAATTTGAGATTTATTTTCGAGTTGTTTTTTAGATTCATATTTCTCTAGATTTATTGATTGTAGTTCAGTTGTTTTAGTTTTGTTGTTTTTACCTCTGATTTGATATTTATAAGATTTTTCTTCTGCTTGCTTATATGATTTAGCATCAAGATAAACGCCTTGTTTAATTCCCTTAAATGAGCCATCCTTTTTAATTACAACAGGTTTTCTATTATTTTGCATATAAGGATCGTCTCTGTCAGCCATAACCATCCAAGAAATTTCTCTATTTGGTTCTCCATAGGCAACAAATGATGCATAATCACTATTCCATTCATATCCAATTCCAAATGGGCGACCTACACATGTAATTTGTACAGTAGCTTCGTCTTCTTTAGTTAAAGCTTTAAAGTAAGATGGTAATTCAACTCTAGCTTCTCCATTATCATTTAATAATATTTTGCCTCTGTACATTACTAAAGCTTCAGGCGATTCAATACAAGTATGTCTTAGTAATTCGTTTTCTGGATTTTCTGGATTGTCGATTAAGAAATTTTTGGTTGTCCCCCAAATGTCTCCAACTGCTTTTAAATCATCGGCGAAAAATCCTCCCCATCCAGCACCACCAGCACCGCTTTCTCCATACACGCCAACTGCATTAGCATCCACGCTAGCTACAATACCAACAACACCAATACCATTTACGGCATCGGAGGTTCCGTGAACACCTTGTGAGCCTGCTGTGGCATCAGCCCAACCGTAAACTCCAACATTTTTGCTATTACCTGCAACTCCAGATCCGTTAATTAATGTCGAGATTGAGGCTAAATTATTTCCAATACCAATTAGTCCTGTTCCAGTAGCATTTATTGACGAAGCTAAAGCTCCATCTTCTCCACTAAATGCACCCCCAGTTCCTGTTGTTAAAAAGTTTGCGGTTCCATTATTGCCAACTCCTATAACTCCAGTACCAATTGCGTTTATGTTTTTTCCAAAAACTCCAAAACCATCAGCTATATCAAGTGTTCCATAAATAGCACTGGAACCTGCTGCTGTCGCAGTTCCATAAATGCCTGTGTTTGTTCCTATTGCGGCTATTCCTGATCCTCCAGTAAGAAACAAGCCTGTTTCGTTGTTTCCAACCGCAATTAAACCTGTCCCACTGGTGTTTTCATTAAATGCCCTAACTCCAAAGCCATCCACGTCATTAACCTCACCTGCTACACCGTAGTTAAATGTGCCGTTTGCGGCAGTTCCATAAATGCCATAGTTGCTGCCTGTGTTACCTGTAGCACCACCATCAACATTTCCTAAAACACCAAAATAGACATCGGCACCTGTTGGTTCTACTAGACCTTGTACTCCAGTAAAGCCACCTCGAAAGATGCCACCAAAACCGAAATAGTCTGTATTGGCACAAGCACCAAAAACTCCTATATTATCAACACTTGTTTCAGTACTTTCAAAATAACCCGCAATTCCTGCTAATCCTGAATAGTTAAACCCATATAAATTATTGTCTTCATATACTCGTGCTGATGTGTTTTCGTTGGGGTGGAGATAAATTCCAGCATCTGTCCATTCTCCAGCTGCACTGCCACCACCAATCATTACCCAAACTGGTGCAGCAGGTGTTCCTGAGTTGTAATAAAAGCCAGGCGTGTTGTCTGATTGATAAATTAATAAACTTGTTGCAGGCAAACTAATTGCATCTCGTTGTGTCATAGTCATTCGTGGCACAAGTATTCCAGAGTTTGTTGATACCACATCCAACATTGCCGAAGCATTAGGTGTTGTTGTATTTACACCTACATTTTGAGCTGCAATTTGATTACTAAAGAACAGAAAAAACGCAAAACAAAAAATACATAAGCTTGTGTTAAGCAGTTTTGATGATTTTAATGATTGATTTTTCATAATTGTTTACTTTTATTTATTTTAATAATTTATTAAAAACGACTAATTCCAGATCTGCCAGTTATTGGAATATTATATCCTAACATAATCTCGAAAGTACCGTTTTGATAATGTATAAGTTTTGATGTAGCTAAATCGTAAGCTAGTCCAAAAACAAACTCTTTGTATGTAAGTCCTAGCATTGTAATAATATCTCCAGATGTTCGGTACGAAAATCCCAACCAATAATCCTTTTGATAAATACCTTTTATATTAATATCAGCTTGAAAAGGAGCTTTAAAGGAAGTCTTTAAAAGAGTTGATGGCTCTAAATTAAAGTCTCTGCCAACAGAAAAATTATATCCACCCATTAAATTATAATGTCTGATGAGTGTATTTAATTCTGCTTCGTCTCCACCAATTTTTACTGGCAATGCTATTAATTGATTTGCCGAAAGCCCTGCAAAGTATTTTTTACCATATAAATATACTCCAAAATCACTTTCGGGACGCCACGAGCTCTCTTTATTATAAGCCAATGATGGATCGTCAATATCTAAAGATGTAAAATTGGAATAGTCCATTTGATATTGAAAAACTTGAAATGAAAGACCAAATGCAAGTCTTGCCTCTTCGTTAAAAACTGGTAAAATATAAGAGTAATTACCTTGTAAACCAATTTTTGATTCAGGTCCAAATTTATCAGCATAAATAACACCTCCAACACCCATAGTTCCGTTGTTTAAACGCAGATGTCCACTAAGAATTTGAGTTGATGGAGTTTTTTCAATACCCATCCATTGTTGTCGAGCGGTTATTCTTAGCTCTATCGCATCGGTGTTGCCAGTTACTGCAGGGTTCAAAAGTAGTTTATTGAACATATATTGGCTGTATAGCGGTATTTGTTGCGAAAAACCTGCAATTGCAAGAAAACTAAATGAGATAATTATTAAAATTATTTTTTTCATATCTGTAATTTTTTAACGTATGATTGTTAGAGTTCCTTTATACATTTTGTCATTATTGAGCTCAAGTAAATAAACGTAAGTTCCAAATGGTAGTTCTTTACTGTTTCTTATTCCATCAAACTGATTTTGAGTTTCAAAATAAGCGTTTCCTGTTCCTGAGAACTGGAATACTTCGTCTCCCCAACGATTAAATATTACTATTTCAACGGTTTCATAAGCTCTAATTCCTTGAATTCTCCACGTGTCGTTATAACCATCCCCATTAGGCGTGAGAACATCAGGTATTATTAAGTCGGGAATTGGTTCTGGTATTACAACAATTACTATTGTATCAGCATCACCGCAAGGAGCACCAATTGTATAAATAATTTCATGATTACCAATACCAGCAATTGCAGGATCGAATTCTCCGCTTAATGATTCAACTCCTGTTCCCTCCCATAAACCTCCTATATTTGTAACCGTTAAAACTATTGCTGGATCTGTAACAAATAAGGTATCAACTTGATCAGTTATACTTGCATCGGCCGTTTCTATGACGGAGATTATTATTGTATCGGCATCACCACAAGGGCCAGTAATTGTATAAATAATTTCATGATTTCCAACACCAGCATCTATTGGGTCAAATTCACCACTATTTGCGTCAACACTTGTTCCGCTCCAAACACCGCCAGAGTTAGTTGCTGTTAATTCAATTATAGCACTACCCGAGCAAATTATTTCTGGATCATCAATAGTTGGGTCAGGAGAAGCAATTATTAGAACGTTGATATTATCAGAAGCTATACAGCCATTTATGTCGGTAACACTTACAGAATATTGACCAATTGCCAATGTGGTAGAGTTTGTTATTGTAGGGTTTTGCTCTGATGAAGTAAAACTGTTAGGTCCTGTCCATGCCCAACTTACAGCATCTCCACCAGTTTCAGTTAAGTTAAGAGTACTACCTTCGCAAACTGGGGAATTGCTCCCTGCCGAAACAGTAGGCAATGGTAATACTGTTATTGTATATGTGTCGGAAGCAGGACTGCATGATGCATCAGGATTG
>CAYNKH010000121.1:0-8754 GCA_964397745.1 uncultured Bacteroidales bacterium
AAATTGAAATTAGATTTATTTGAGTAAACAACTTCTCCCAAATTATTGAATATCTCAATACTTGCATCAGTATTTCGTTTTAAAGAAAATTCAATCTTAATATTCTCAGCAAATGGATTTGGGTGACAATTCAGATTTAAGCCATTTAGTAAATTTTCACTAATATCTGTTGTTACAGGATTGATTTGAATTTCAGAATTATTAAGTACAATATCAAGAGCATCTAACTCATTTGTGTAAGCTTCTGCTAATGTAATATCACTTGTTATAAATAAGTCTGTATAAACCTGATAATCGGCAATAGGAAGCAATTGAATAGTGAACAATGCTTGATCGCTACTCAAAGTTTCTCCTTCAAGATTTCCAGTACTCCATACAGCAGTAATATTTCCACTTTCCGAATAATTCTCTCCGAAGAAAAATCCTGCAAGATCAGAAGAAACTCCAACAAATTCAAAGTACTCAGAATCCCAATTTATGGTCATCTGCAAACCACTAAGATTTGTAAAATTTTCAGCATATACTGGTAAGCTAACTATTTGATTTGAAATTGCGTTATTCACACCAAGATTTAGATCTAGCTCGCCGTTAGTTGATTTTGCAATATTTGTATTCCAAGAGTTGTTTACATCACCTAGTTTTATTCCCACAAAGTCTTGATCTCCTATGTCTGTAGCAGAGCTATATGAACGAGTTAATTCGTAAGGCCATGGGTTTGTAGGATCTGTAAATACAAAATCGCTGTTTACAAAGGACCATAATTCGCCACCAGGAAATGATGTTTCTGTTTGCAGAATCAATGCTCTAATTAGTACAATGTCAAGCGTTGATATTCCTTGTGATCTATTTACATCAGCAGCAATTAATTTGTATGGTGAATTTAAAGACTGAACATTTAGAATGTGTCTTTGTACTAAGATAATATCTAAAGTAGAAACTCCATTGTTTGTTGCAACATCGTTGTTTTTAGAAGGAGTGATAACATAAGATCCACCATTATCAACAGTGAAATCAAAGTTTCCAAGAACTCCTGTAGTGTATGAATCAGTTCCATTACCAGAAAGTTCAAGATTAACGGCTGAAACAGGAACACCAATTTCAGTATAAACGCTACCACTTATATCAACTGTTGCAGCAACTCCTGTTACAGTTATATCGGTAGTTGCAGCATTACTTTGGCAACCTGCAACTGTTGCGTAAACTGTATAAGTTCCACTCATTGATGGGTCTGCATTTGGGATAATTGGATTTTGATGATTTGATGTAAAACCATTTGGTCCTGACCAATCGTAGAATGCCATATTTACTGTACTTGCAGTAAGTTCAACATCTCCATTAAGATTAACAGGAGAATTACTAGAAGCGACTGGAGCAGGAGGAATGGCATTTACAGTAACAGTAATATCATCAGGCTGAGTACAACCATTAATATCTGTAACATAAACTGTATAAGTTGTTGTTGAAGATGGTGTAGCAACAGGATTTGCAATATTAGGATTACTTAAACCTGTTGTTGGTAGCCATGAATATGTAATACCACCGGTCGCATTTAAGTTTACACTGCTACCTGCACAAAGATTATTGTCGATTCCTGCATCAGCCACAACAGTACTTATTTCAAATATTGTTGGACTTGTTCCGTAATAATTATTATTTGCAGCATCAGATACTTTAATAATACTATTTGCAGCACTTAGATTTGGAATTGTCCAAACATAATCTTTAGTTAGAGTATAATAATTTGATTCGATTAAAATCCATGAAGCTCCGGCATCAATTGAGTAGAAAATATTATAATCATCTGATGTTCCAGTGCTAGTCCATGTAATTGTTTCTGTTGTACACCCATCCCAAACTTCGCCACCCACAGGAGCTGTAACTGTTATGTTCGTAGCAGTTGTTCCAATTGCGAATACTTGCTCGGATGTTGCTGTTTTACATGTATTTATATTGTCTGTAAGCTTAATTAAACAATTTTGAGAAATAACTGAAGGAACAGACCATGAGTATGAATTCGTAACAATATTTTGATTATAACAGATATTTGTCCATGTTGATCCGCCATCAATACTGTAATTAATATTATAGTAATTTGAAACTCCGTCAGAAGTCCAGTTAATAGTATAAGGAGCTCCTCCTGTTAAGCTTTCGCCTCCGTTTGGATTTACAATATTTATTGCAGGGGATATTGTAAAACTTGCATCACTCATATCTGTCTTAACAAGATTGTTTTTGTCTGATACTCTAACTAAACATTCAGAAGAAGGAGTGTTTGGTAATGTCCAATTATAACTAACGCTTGAAGATGAGTTGTAATAACTTGTTTCAATATTAGTCCAAGTTAATCCATTATCGGTTGAATATTCTATTTTAAAATAATTACTATCGCCATTTGCATTCCAAGTAATACTTGTTTCTGTACAAACTCTCCAAACTTCCGCACCACCATCACCATTAGGAGTATTAAGAACAATTGACGGTTTTATTTCAAAACTTGCATCACTAATATCGAATACTGATGGATCATCGTATTTACTTACTTTAATTAAACACTCATCGCTAAAATTCTCTGGAACAATCCATGAATATGAACCATCGTTAATCTCAACATTTTTTATAGTTGACCATGATGCACCATTATTATCAGAAAACTCTATTTTAACATAATCGGTATAAATGTATTCATCAGCCCATGTGATATTATAGTTTGAGCCATAGTATAGATTTTCGCCACCATTAGGAGAATATACTTCAAATGCTGGAGGAATAATTGCAAAGTAACTATCGCTTACATCACTAATACAAGAGTTATGATAATCTCTTATACTTATTAAACATGTTGAAGATTCAATATTTGGAATATTCCAATCGTAGTAATTGTTGGATGTGTTTGAAACATAATTGTAGGTGTTTCCTGCATCAAGAGAGTAATAAATGTAAAATCTTGTGCTTGTAGGAGCAGAAACCCATTCAATTCTTTCGCTTCCATCGGCTTCCCAAAACTCACCACCATTAGGTGTTGTTACAATAATGTCATTGTTTTTTGTAATAGTAAAAGCTGCATCACTCTCATCAATTGCACTTGGAGAATTTATATCGCTAATTCTAATTATGCAATTTGAAGATGTAAAATCTGCAATTTTTGACCAAGTATATGATGTGCCAGTAGAATAATATGAGTTTACAATTGAATTCCAATTAACACCACCATTTGTAGAGTATTCAATTTTATAATAATTACTTACTCCTCCACGTAACCATGTTATTGTCATTGAGTTACAGCCTTCATAAGTTTCACCACCATTTGGTGTCGTAACAGTTATCCAAGGATAGTCAATTATGAACATTTCATCGCTTATATCAAATACTGCTGGGTTTTCAAATTCGCTAACTCTAACTAAACATTCTGTAGATGGCGTTTCTGGAATTTCCCAAGAGTGAGATCCATCATTCTCTGTAACACTCATAATTATGTTCCAAGATGTACCAGCATCAGTAGAGTATTCTATTGTTACAAATGAAGAAGTTAGATACTCAGAACTCCAAGTAATATTAGCTGACCTTCCTATGTATAATGTTGATGTGGAATTAGGGTAATTAACATTGATGTATGGACTTGGAGGTGTAATTGCAAATGTCGCATTGCTAACATCATATACACAAGCATTATCATAATCTGCAACTTTTATTTGACAAACATCTGACACATTATCGGGAATTGTCCAATTATAAAATTTTGAATATGTATTTGTTAGAGATATCCATGTTGCACCGTCATTTACAGAATAATATACACGATAACGATTAACAGTTGGGTCAGAAATCCAGCTTATAGTTGTTGTTGTTCCAACCTCATAGCTTTCACCTCCATTTGGAGATAGAACAACAACTTCGGTATTTTTAACTATTGTAAAACTTGCATCACTTTCGTCCGTAGCAGCAGGGTAATCTCTATCGCTTACTCTAATTAAAGCTTCTGTGCTACCAATATCAGTAAACTGAGTCCATAAGTAACTAGTTCCTGAGTTATAATAAGAGCTATTTTTTGTTAACCATGTTACTCCATTATCCAATGAGTACTCAATTTTATAATAATTTGAAGTTCCTCCTCTAGTCCAAGTAATTGTTTGATCGCTACAGCCATTTATAATTTCGCCGCCATTTGGATATGTTACTATCACATAAGGTTCTACAATTGCAAAATTATTATCACTAACATCATTAACAGCTGGATTTCCGAACTCACTAACACGAATTTGACATTCAGTAGATTCTGTTTCAGGAATTGTCCATGAATGTGAACCATCATCTTCAGTAGGAGAAATAAGTGTAGTCTAGGTTAAACCATTATCGATTGATAACTCTATACTTACAAATTCAGAGTTTGTAAATTCACTATTCCAAGTAATATTCGCAGTCTTATTATAATACAGGGTTTGTCCACCATTAGGATAATTAACTGTAATGTTTGCAGCAGGCTCTGAAATTGAAAATTCTGCATCGCTTAGGTCCTGAATACATGAATTATTATAATCAACAACTTTTACTAAACAGTGATCTGAAGGATTATTTGGAATTGTCCAATTATAATAATTGTATGATGTGTTTGATGCAAGAGTAATCCAGTTTGTGCCATTATTTATTGAATAATAAACGTTAAATCTCGTTGATCCTGAAGCAGAAACCCAAGTTATTTGATGTGAATCTCCAATTTCCCAGTTTTCTCCCCCATTAGGTGCAGTAACAATAATATCAGTATTCGGATTTATTGAAAAAACAGCATCACTAGTATCTCCAATTGGCAGATTGTTTTTATCTCTAACTCGAATTAAACATTGATTTGAACTCAAGTTTACTATTGGATTCCAAGTATAAGAACAGTTTGTTCCTGTGGCATAAAAGCTCGCATTAACACTTTCCCAAGTCGCTCCATTATCATCAGAATAATCGATGTCGAAATAGTTCCCAGTACCTTGTGTTGTCCAAGTAATAGTATATGAATCGCAGCCAGTGAGAGTTTCGCCACCATCAGGATTAGTAAGAATTATATATGGAGTCGCAATTGTAAAGTTTACATCACATTCGTCAATAAATGAAATATCATCAAATGCATAAATCCTGATTAAGCATTCTGTAGATGCAGCATCTGGAGTTTCCCACGAATAAGAACCATCATTTTCTGTTACTGCAGCAATATTAATCCAAGTTACACCATTGTCGGTTGAGTAATCAATTTTCACAAAATCAACATCATCATATTCTGTATTCCATTGAATATTATAATCGCTTCCAATATAGAAAGTTTGCCCAGAATTTGGATAAGTAACAGTTATACTCGGCGTTGGAGGTTCAATGCTAAAGTTAGCATCAGAAATATCATAAATACAAGCATTATTATAATCAACAACTTTAACTAGACATTCATTTGATGGAAAATTTGGAACTGTCCAATTGTAACTTGTGCTATATGTTGATGTAATAAGACTTGACCAGTTTGCACCATTGTTGGTTGAATAGTAAACCCCGTATCTTGTAACACCTGGAGCAGCGACCCAATTTATGGTATAACTTGTCGCAACTTCTAGTGATTCACCACCATTGGGATTGGATAAAAACAAATCTGCATTTTCCTCCATCGTAAAAGTCGCATCGCTAATATCAAATATGGAGTTGTCAGTTCTATCTAATACACGAACAAGACATTGTGTAGATGCAAGATCAATTACCGGATTCCAGACAAAAGAACCTGTTGAAAAAGAACTGGTTGATATTAAATTCCATGTACTACCATTATCGGTCGAATATTCTATTCTTACATAGCTACTAATTCCACCTTTTGTGTAGGTAATAGTTTGAGCTTCGCACCCTGTAAAAGTTTCTCCACCGTTAGGATAAGTTACAAGAATATAAGGTTCAAGAATGTTAAAACTTACATCACTAATATCATAAACTGCTGGATTTCCATATTCCGAAACTTTAACTAAACATTCGTTACTTAATACAGCCGGAATATTCTACGAATACGATCCGTCATCTTCGGTTACATTTGCAATTTCAATCCAATCTGTGCCATTATTTATTGAATAATGAATTGCTACAAATGGAGAAGTTAGATACTCAGATGACCAGGATATTGTATAATTGTTTCCTTGAAAATAACTTACATTTGTGTTTGGAGAAGTTACAGTAATAACCGGAGTAGGAGGAGAGATTGTAAAGTTTGTATTGCTCTCATCTATAATACACGAGTTATTATAATCTACAACTTTAAATAATGCTTGTGCAGACTCAGTTGAAGGAATAGTCCAATTATAATAATTATTATAAGTGTTTGTTAGATATGTCCAACTAGAGCCATTGTTTACCGAATAATAAAGATAAACACGGTCGGTTGATGGAGCAGTAACCCATGTTACAGTTTGCACAGTTCCAACTTCCCACGATTCTCCACCATTAGGACTTGTTAGGATAATATCTTCGTTAGGTGTTATTGTGAATTTTGCATCGCTTTGGTCTAATACTAAAGGGGAGTTTTTATCAGTAACTTTTATCAAACAATCTTCGGAATCTGTGTTTGGAATTGTGCTCCACAAATATGAAGGATTTGCACTGGTTGAGTAAACCGAAGGTGTGATAGTTGTCCAACTTGAACCATTATCAGAAGAATACTCAATTTTAAAATAGTTGGATGTTCCACCAGCTTGCCAGTTAATATATTCACCATAACATGATTCAAAAGTTTCTCCACCATTAGGAGTAACAACTGAAATAAATGGTTCTGCAATTGTAAAAGTTGCATTACTAACATCCATAACCGAAACGTTATTTGCATCAATAACTCTAACCAAACAATTTGATGAAGGAGTGTTTGGAACAACAAATGAATATTGCTCACTAGTCGTATTATATGCACTTGCTAATGAAGCCCAAGTTGTTCCATTATCTGTTGAATAGTCTATATTGAAAAAGTTTGTAGTATTATTATCGTTCCAATATATAGTTTTTGATTGTCCTACATACCAAATATCACCACCATTTGGAGTAGTGATTTCGATGGACGAACTAGCTGGTGTAATTTGAAATAAATTATCACTAATATCTGCCATACATGAATTTGAATGGTCAATCATTCTTATTAAACAGTTTGTTGAAGGATTATTCGAAACATTCCAGTTGTATGTACCAGAGGTATTATAAATATTATTTCCAATTGTAGTCCAATTAGAACCAGCATCAACAGAATAACTAATATCATAATAATTTGATGTTCCTGTTGCAGAATAAGTAATACTCTTTGATGTTCCTGCTTCCCAAGACTCTCCCCCGTTTGGACTAAGAATAGTCAATGGCGATGTTACTGTAAATACAGCATCACTTTGGTCGCTTATCTCCGAATTATTTGAATCAGTAATCTTTATCAAACAAGTTCCAGACGAAGTGTTTGGCACTGTCCAAGCGTAAGTTCTTGTAGTAGTATTATAATAACTTGTGATAGATGTCCACGATGTTCCATTATCGGTTGAATAATCTATGGAATAATAATCGGTGGTTCCCGAAGAGTTCCATGTAATTGTAGTAACAGTACAACCAGGATATACCTGACCTCCATTAGGAGAAGTAATTGTAATGTTCTGTGAAAATACGAAGCTAGTAATAGCTAACAAACAAATAATTAGTAATAATTTTTTCATGTTATATTGATTTAAGTTCTATTCCGAGTGCAATTTACAAAAATATTGCCAAAAAACTATATGTATAAGATCACAAAAGTGACATTAGCAAATAAAAAAGCTTGCTTAACTCTTAATTTCAACACTAAAATCCCCCACAGATTTCTATAGCTATCCAAAGAAATTTATTATCTTAGCGAACAAATAATAAAAAACTTTGTGTAAGTTTGTTAAAAATCTAATAAATTATGAGCGACGATCAAAAAATTATCTTTTCAATGGTGAATGTTGGAAAAAAAGTACCACCACAAAAACAAATTCTAAAAAATATTTATCTTTCTTTTTTCTATGGAGCCAAAATTGGAATTATCGGATTAAATGGCTCTGGAAAATCTACATTATTAAATATCATTGCAGGTATTGATAAGGCTTATGAAGGAGAAGTCGTATTTTCGCAAGGATACTCTATAGGACTTCTTAGTCAAGAACCACATTTAGATGACACAAAAACTGTTAAAGAGATTGTAGAAGAAGGCGTTCACGAAACTGTTGCTCTACTTAAAGAATATGAAGAGGTAAATAATAAATTTGCAGAACCAATGTCTGATGATGAAATGAATAAACTAATCGTCAGACAAGGAGAATTAACAGATTTATTAGATCAACATGATGCTTGGGATTTAGATTCTAAACTAGAAAGAGCCATGGATGCTTTACGCTGTCCACCGCCAGAGGAAAATGTAAAACATCTCTCGGGTGGCGAAAGAAGAAGAATTGCACTTTGTCGTTTATTATTAACTGAACCAGATATTTTACTACTTGATGAGCCAACAAACCACTTAGACGCTGAATCTGTTCAGTGGTTAGAGCAACATTTAAAACAATACAAAGGTACTGTTATTTCAGTAACTCACGACAGATATTTTCTTGATAATGTTGCTGGCTGGATACTCGAATTGGATAGAGGAGAAGGTATTCCATGGAAAGGAAATTATTCATCATGGTTAGAACAAAAAGCAAAACGACTATCTGACGAAGAAAAACAAGTCTCAAAACGACGTAAAACTCTTGAAAGAGAACTTGA
>CAYNKH010000122.1:0-8632 GCA_964397745.1 uncultured Bacteroidales bacterium
CTATTTTTGAAATTTATTAAAATAAAATTATGAAGAATACATTTTTAGTACTGATTATTGGGCTGCTAAGCATGAATTTATTTTCACAAGAGGTTCCACAAGTACAAATTAAAGATCTAAGCGGTAAAACTGTAAACACTAAATCCATTATTGAAAACAATGGCAAACCAGTATTGGTAAGTTTTTTTGCGACATGGTGCAAACCCTGTATTAAAGAGTTATCTGCTTTTAATGATGAATATGAAGACTGGGCAGAGGAAACTGGCGTTAAGATTGTTGCAATTTCTACGGACAATGCACGTAGCAGCAGCTCTGTTGGACCATTTGTAAACGCACGAGGCTGGGAATTTGACGTTTATCTTGATACAAACGGAGATTTTAAAAGAGCAATGAATGTAGGCAATGTTCCTCACACTTTCCTTTTAGACGGTAATGGAAAAGTTGTTTGGCAGCATACTTCGTATCTCGAAGGAGACGAAGACCACACATTTGAAGTTATTCAAAAAGTAGCAAAAGGACAAGCGATAAAATAAATTTCATTAAGACATGAAAAAACTTACAATCTTAATCCTGAGTATTATAAGCTCAGGTGTTTTTTCTTTATATTCCCAAGAAAATAACGGAGGTCACATATCAGGAAACTTCCAAAGCGATATTCAGTACTACATTGAAGACAACCAAATAGGTGCTGTAGCCGTAGATGAAAATACACTTATCAACTCATGGGCTAACTTTGCATATACTCAAGGCAAATTCTCTGCTGGGTTTAGATACGAAGGTTATTTAAATTCTCTCCTTGGATATCCTAACCAAGGAGGAATAAACGACGGCATAGGTATGCCTATCAAATGGGCAATGTTTAACAACAACAATCTTGAAATCACAGTAGGAAACTACTACGAACAATTTGGCAACGGTTTAATTTTCAGATCCTACGAAGAAAAAACATTGGGGGTTGATAATGCGATGATGGGCTTTCGTGTAAAATACACTATCGCACCAGGAGTTTACCTTAAAGGGGTAGTTGGAAAACAACGCTACTATTGGGATTATGGTCCAGGTATTGTTAGAGGAGTAGATGGAGAAATTCAGTTTAACGATCTTATTACATCATTATCTGAAAGTAATTTTAGATTTGCCGCAGGAGGAAGTTTTGTTAGTAAATTTCAAAAAGAAAACAATCCGACATACAATCTTCCGCAGAATGTTGGATCAGCAGCGGGTAGGATAAACATGTCTTACAAGGGCATAAATCTATCAACAGAATATGCTTACAAAATAAATGACCCAAATCCCGAGAATAAATATATTTATAAACCAGGACAGGCTTTTTTGATAAATGCGACATACTCCCAAAAGGGATTAGGCGTTGTACTTGGCACAAAGTGGGTTGATAATATGTTGTCTCGTTCAGATAGAAATGCTACACTTTCTGATTTAACCTTAAACCTAATGCCCGAAATCTCAAAAAATCACACTTACACTTTACCTGCATTTTACCCCTATGCCAGCCAGCCACTTGGCGAATTTGGAGTAAAAGCAAATGTGTTTTATAAAATCCCGAAAAAAACTGCTCTTGGCGGAAAATATGGAACAACAATATCTCTTTATTACTCAAGAGTTCACGATATTGACAGAACACGCATTTCTGATACTATACCAGAGTTTTCGTCAGGGACTCTCGGCTATAACTCCAATTTATTTTCAATCGGCAAAGAATTATTTTATCAAGATATGACTGTTGAAATTTCACGAAAATGGAATAAAAAAATCTATACAAACATATCGTACGTAAACTTACTTTATAACTATAATCTTTTACGTGGAGTCGCTGGATATGATAATGTATATGCCCATATCGGAATTGTTGATATGACTTATAAAATCAAAAGTGGAGTTGCGATTAGAGGCGAGTTTCAAGGGATGTTTACCGACCAAGATGAGGGAAACTGGGGGCTAGGCTTAATAGAATTGACAATCCCAAAATGGTTTTTTACCGTATTTGACAATTGGAATTACGGAAACCCAGATTCAAATAATCGACCCCATTATCTGAGTGCAGGTTTTGGTTTTGTTAGCGGAGGAAACAGAATCCAAATAACATACGGCAAACAACGAGAAGGTGTAATGTGTATTGGGGGCGTTTGCCGAAACGTACCAGCATCTAATGGCTTTTCATTATCAATTTCAAGTACTTTTTAAAAATAGATAAAATGAAAACAAGATTTTTAATATATACAGCAGTAATAGTGTTAGGAGTATTACATTCCTGTGATAAAATAGAAGAAGGAGAATACCTTAAAGACGACGCATACATTTGGAATGGACGCAAAATAGTAATTCTTGATATGACAGGTCATAAATGCGGACACTGCCCTAGAGGACACGAAGTTATTACAGAACTAATAACAAAGTACGGTAATGCAGTTGTTCCTATTGCAATTCACGGGACGTCTAATGCAAGACCAGAAACTCAAGATACCGCACTTCCTTTCCATTATGACTTTAGAACAGATATTGGTGACTTCTTAACTGGTAGAGACAGCCCTGGGTATTATGGAGATTTATTTCTACCAACTGGCATTGTAAACTCATACGCAGTTGAAAAACTATCAGGATATTACAACTGGGAAACACAACTTGCTGAATACATTGCATTATATCCTGAGTTTTTAATTAAAATTGATGCTAACACCAATATAGCTGACAGCTTAATAAATTGCTCGGTTAAAACAACTACTAATATGGAGAACGCACGTAAAATATCCCTAACAGTCTTAGTTGTAGAGGATCACATTATACAATGGCAAAAAGATTATAATTCAAATCCAGAAAACATAGAAGATTACGAACATAATCATGTATTACGAGCAGGTTTTAACGGAGCTTTTGGCGAAATAATTAATGAAAACAACAGCCTAACAACAGTAGGACAAGAAGTTACTAAATCATATTCCATAAAACAAAACCCACATTGGGTAATTGACAATTGTATGATTGTCGCATTTGTACATGATAATGATACAAAAGAAATTCTTCAGGCAGAAGTTTTTCCTCTTAAAAAATAAATGAAGTGTATTTTAAGCATATTGGTTTTATTACTATTTTTCCTCAATTCAAAATCACAATCTTTTTATGGGGGGATTATAGTAGGCACAACTATTTCGCAAGTTGATGGAGATAGTTATGGCGGATATCATAAAATCTCTCCACTCGGTGGCGTTTTTGTAAGAAATACCTTTAATGATAAATGGGGAATGATAACTGGCATCGAGTATAAGCGTAAAGGTAGCAAGGAGGTTCAAAAAAATGAATCTAACCAAATTACACGACTTTATAATTTAAACCTTGATTATATTGAGGTTCCAGTAATGTTATCACGAAACATCAAAAAAATTGGCATCCCTAATATTTTTCTGTTAGAAATTCCCAATGATCTTTTTTTTGATTTTGGTCTCTCCTACTCATACCTTATTAACAGCATAGAAGAGGTAAATGGCAGTGTCGATCCACTCGCAAAAGAATTTCACAAATACGAAATTGCCAACCATGTAGGACTAAATTACAGATTAAATCAAAATTGGCTAGTTTGCTGGAGATTCTCATACACTTTTATTTTAACACCAATACGAGAGCACCCCGGTGGGCAAGTATATTGGTTTAATCGAGGGCAATACAACCACAATATGAGTTTTGCTTTAAAATACGAGTTTTAATGGAAAAACAGAATAAACATATTATTATTTCCATTACTGGTGCTTCGGGAAGTATTTATGCAAAACTACTTCTTGAACATCTAAATAACTTACCAATAAAGCAAAAGCCCAAAATAAGCGTAATCTTTTCCGAAACTGGCAAAAAAGTAGCCGAACATGAACTTGGAGACTTATTTTTATCAAGTATCACAAACAAAATATACAATATTAATGACTTTAACGCTCCATTTGCTTCTGGATCTTCAGTTGCAGATGCTATGGTCGTTGTGCCTTGCAGTATGGGAACATTGGGACGAATAGCACACGGAACATCTGACAATCTTATTTGTCGTGCAGCCGATGTTATTCTAAAAGAAAGAAAGGAACTAATATTAGTTACACGTGAAACGCCTTTAAATCTTATTCATATTAAAAATATGGAGACAATTTGCCTTGCAGGAGGAATTATAATGCCCGCAAATCCATCATTTTATCTAAATCCCAAGAACATCACAGAAGTTTGCATGACAGTAGTACACAGAATTATAGATATATTAGATATTTATCACGAAACAAAACGCTGGGCATCAGAATAATTTGTTTATTGTTTGACAATCCCTAAGTTCAGAATTTTAATAACAGATTTCTCCCCCTTCCTTCGTCAGGGTTAAAAATGACTGATATTGGGTGGTTATAAGTCAGCGACATATGAATCTCAAAATAACGATAATATACAATTTGTCGCCGACTTTATCCATCATATTAAAACATAATTTCGACTGGTAGGGAGAAATCTGTTTAAACATAACTATAAGTCATTTTATGATTAAATCATAAAATTAATACAATAAAGACAGCGGAAATTTGGAGTTCTTACATCCCTAAATTTACTTTACAGCTTCAATCGAAAACAAAAACCCTTTATGAATAGGATTTAACTCTTCCTCCCAAAGAGCTGGACTTATGCTTTGATAGGGTTGGGTAAAATACACGTCTGAAAAACCGAGATCTTTTATAAAATCCAATAATTTCTCTTTAGAAAAATAATCAGCATTATGTTGATGTGGTTTTCTCATTGCTGAATCAACATATTTTTGCAAGTTAGAATAAAAATCCTCAAGCTTATCAGATTTAATTGCATCTAAAGTTTCTTTCGGATTGCTAATATTTCTTCTAGCTGCTGATGCGTTATGATACAAAAATGCGTCATAAGCCGAAAACACCAACTGGTCTTTAGGTTTTTTCTTTCCTTGTATTACATATTCGTTATCTTTATTAAAAAACGCCTTTACCTTCCCTTTATTTCTATCTATAAGCTCATCAATTAAAACGACACAATCTCTATCATGGAAAGGGAACTTAGGCGAAATTATGTTGTTATCTAAAAGTCGATAAGCATATTCAAAACAATGGACTTTTGAATGGAAAACGCCCCCTTTTTTTAATACTCTAAAAGCTTCTTTACACAAATTTTTTGTTGCCTCAACCGAAATATGCTCAATAACAAATGAATTAAACACAATTTCTGCACTATTATCCTTTATTGGCATTGGCTCTAATGACTCCAAATCAAAAAACAAATCGACACCTTCTTTATTATACTTGCTTGTTTTTAAATCAAGATAAGTCCAAAAATCGAATTTGCTGCGTTGATCTCCAGCACCAACATTATAAAACACTTTGTTTTTTAAACTTTCTGCGTCATAAAAGCTGTAAATATATTGTTCTACAAAACGATTATGCAAGTTAAGTCTGATAAGTTTTTTATTTCTAGGAAAAAGAAGATGTGTGATTTTCTTAAATATCCCTGAATTCTGATATAAACTATAAGCAATTTTATTCATTTTCTCCAATCTCCCATGCAATCCACACTCACCTCATCATCGAATTACTTGAAGATAAAATAGAGTTGGATTCAATTATTTATTTTGTTTTAAACATCCATTTAGTTTCTTTTTCTACAACATCAAACACATTGGCCTTTTCGATAAACTTACGCTTATTGCTTGACACAGTTACAGCGGTATCTTTTTGTATATTATACTTTTTTACATTTCTTTCAAACTCAATTACAAGCTCCGAAATAAACATATCATTAATACTTTCCAAATCTTGTTCTATGGTATCACTCTCAGTTTCCTCGGTAGGTATAGCGTGTCTAATAAAAGTGATTTTCTTTCCTTTTTTCTCAAAGTAAGGAGGATTATCCAACGGTTTTTGGTCCATATACGAAGAAAACACCAGCCCTTTATTTAAGGCATCAACATCTTCAAAATCAAACTGATAATACACTAAACCATTATCTGTATCATTAAGATACTTAACATTATTTATACCTTCTATCTGCTTTAATTCAGCAACAACAATATTAAGAAACTCAGCAAAATCGTCATTTTTCATCATTAAAGAATCGTTATCCTCTTCACCTTGCATGTAAGCAACATACTCTGTAAAATCATAAGAATATTTATATTTTCCAGAAAAATCTTTATAAAAATATATTTCTTGTTTTATGACACAGCCGAACATTGAAAATATCAAAACTGCACATATTAATAGATTGACAATTCTTTTTTTCATTATAATTTAGGTTTTCATTAATAAAATGGTTTAATTTGAAGTAAAGTTACAAAAAATAATGATATACAATAATAAAATATTAATTTAGCACAGAAAAAAACAAAGCGATGCCAACAAGCAGAATTTTAACACTAAACGAGGTAATTATTCAAAAGCAATCAGCTTTTCCTTATGCGAAAGGTGAATTGTCGCGTTTGCTAAGCCACATTGGTCTAGCGGCTAAAATTGTTAATAATAAAGTTAACAAAGCAGGACTTGAAACCAGTATAATTGGGGCAAGTGACTTAGTAAATATACAAGGCGAAGCTCAACAAAAATTAGATGCTTACGCTGATGAAATATTTACAAAAGCATTACAGGCTTCGGGAATTGTATGCGGTATTGCCTCCGAAGAAAATGATGAGATAATTATATTTGATGATGATTTGTCGCTTGATGGGGACTATGTTATTTGTATAGATCCACTTGATGGCAGCTCAAATATTGATGTAAACGTTTCGGTAGGTACAATATTTTCGATATACCGCCGAATTTCTCCTCACGGACAAAAAGTAACAAATGACGATTTTTTGCAACCTGGGATTAAGCAAGTAGCTGCAGGATATGTGATTTATGGATCCTCAACAATGTTAGTTTACACAACAGGATTAGGCACAACAGGATTTACGTATGACCCATCAATAGGTGAGTTTTGCATGTCACATTACTATATGGTTACTCCAAAATCTGGCAAAATATATTCTATTAACGAAGGGAATTACGTAAATTTCCCACAAGGTGTAAAACAATACATAAAACATTGTCAGGAAAATGATGCTGATACCAACCGACCATACACATCTCGTTATATTGGATCCTTAGTTGCAGATTTTCATAGAAACCTATTAAAAGGAGGAATATATATCTACCCTAAAACTGCATCTGCTCCAAATGGTAAATTAAGATTATTATACGAATGTAATCCTATTGCTTTTTTAGCCGAACAGGCAGGCGGAATGGCAACTGACGGCTACGGAAATAGAATTCTCGAAATAAAGCCGACAGATATTCATCAAAGAGTTTCTTTCTTTACTGGTTCACGCAATATGGTTGAGCAAGCCGAAGCATTTATGAGAGAATGTACAGATGAAACATCAAAGTAATTACCTTTTTCTGTTGTTTTTGATTATCACTATGCCGGTTGCAAGTCAATTTGCAAAACCAATTGTTATTACTGAACTAAGTAATACTGTAAACGAAACAAGTGGGCTAATTTTTCACAAATCAGAACTTTGGACTCACAACGACTCGGGAAACAAAGCTAGCTTATACAGCATTGATACAGTTAGTGGAGAGGTTATTCGCAGTGTGAAAATTAAAAATGCTAAAAATCGAGACTGGGAAGATTTATGTAAAGATGAAAACTTCGCATATATTGGAGACTTTGGTAATAATTCTGGCATGCGTGATGATCTTAAAATCTACAGAATTTCTCTAACCGAACTTAGCGACACAAACAAAACATCGATAAAAGCAGAAATAATAAATTTTACTTACGATAAAAACATTTATCCGCCCGAGTTTTCAAAAAAACATAATACAAACCATGACTGTGAAGCACTTATCGCATTTGGAGACAGTCTATATTTGTTTTCAAAAAACTGGATAAATCAAAAAACAAATTTATATACATTGCCAAAAGTACCTGGAACATACACCGCAAATTTGCGCGACAGTCTTGATACAGAAGGGCTTATTTGTGGTGCAGACTATAACACTAATAATAACACTATTGCACTAATAGGATATGTTAAGGGAATACCAGCACCGTCAATAGTATTTATTTTATATGACTTTGTCGGCGACAATTTCTTCTCTGGCAAAACCATAAGATATGAATCTAATTTATTGGGGTATCAAACCGAAGCAATTATTTTTAAAGATAATTGTAAGCTATGGTTTACCAACGAAAGATTCTTTTCACATAATCAAGCACTTTTTACTCTTAACATTTGTCCAGATGATAAAGATATAAATTCATTAAAAAAAGGGCCGTTTGCCTTCCATACTGACGTATCAAATGATGATTTAAGAATAAGGTTTGAATGTTCAACAAAAAAATGCCGAACTAAAATAGAAGTTTTTGACATAAACAACAGCAGAATTATTAAGAAAAAAACAACATTTAGCCAAGATAAAAAACTTAAAAAACTTGATGTATCAAACCTTTCAAAAGGGGACTATATCATTAAAATTTCCTACAATGAATATAAAATGACACAAAGATTTACAAATTATGACAACAATTAAGAACATTTTAAGAAAACACCGAGTATTAAACAATAATTTTTTGCATTTTTGTAAATAATAGAATAAAT
>CAYNKH010000123.1:0-8552 GCA_964397745.1 uncultured Bacteroidales bacterium
TATGTACAAGCAAATTGTGACCCCGAAACTAGTGGATGGGCTGGTCCAACTGAATTTACAACATTATATGATTGTGTCATTGTTGAAACATATCCTTTCTCCGAGGGTTTTGAAACTGCTGTACCTCCTGTTTGCTGGACAAGCGTAGATGCAGACGGTGACGGCTTTAACTGGGAAATAATAGATTATGGTGCTAACACAGGCTTATATGCAGCAATGTCCGCATCATATGACAACCCCACATTTGCTGCCCTAACTCCTGACAACTACTTAATTACTCCACAATTAAATATTAATGCCGATAATCTTGAATTAAGATTTTGGGTAGCTGCTCAAGATGCTAATTATCCTCAAGAAAAATATTCTGTAATGGTTTCAACAACAGGAAATAATCCTGCTGACTTTACTGATATTCATACAGAAACATTGGCAAGTGATGTATGGAGTGAAGTAATATTACCATTATCTGATTATCACAATGAGAATATTTATATTGCTATTCGCCACTGGGAAACTACAGACCAGTTCCAAATGAAAATTGATGACTTCTTAATCGATTTCTCTACAAATACAACTGATATAAGCTTATCTAACATCTCTGTATTCCCTAACCCTGCAAACAACGTAATCACTGTTGCAAATGCAGAAAATGAGAATATCGTAGTTCTTAACATGCTTGGCGAAGTTGTTGCTAATATTAGCAATGCTACTTCAAACCAAACTATTGATATTAGCAATCTATCTAACGGAACTTACTTTGTAAAAGTTAATTCTGAAGTATTCAAAATTAACGTAATTAAGTAATTTTAATCAAAATATTTTTAAAAAGCTGTCCGCCATTGGTGGACAGCTTTTTTTTATTAATCTTTTTAAAATTAGTTGCACACAAAATTTAAATTTTCAAGATTATTCCTTAAATTTGGACAAATATTAAGCTATTCACTTTGAAAATTTTATACAATGAAGACAAAATTATTATTTCTAGCGTTTACTATTTTTAGTAGTTATTTTTTATTATCTCAAACAAACAATATAAAAAGCTCATGGGTTGGCGGTGGATTTAATTCTTATCACACAGGTGCTGTTACTGGTGATGAGTTTTATATTGTAGGGTCAGAATTTGAACAAATACAAATTGGAGATCAAATAACTAAAATTAAATTTTATCATTACCTAGGTACAATGTCATTTACTTCAGGAAATGTTACATTTGATAATAGCCAATATACAATAAAGATTTATGAAAACCCACCATTAGTAGGACCTTATGCAGGATATGGTTATTATAATACAGATATTGGAACACCAGTTTATACTCAAACAATTACTCTAGGAACTACAGAGAACGATCAAATTTACGAAACGACTCTCTCAACACCTTATACAGTTAATGAAAATGAATTTTGGGTCGCGGTTTGTTTTGATAATGGAAAAGGTGCAATGCGCATTGGAGAATTAGATGAACTTTCAGAAGGGAAATATTACATGTACTGGGATGGCGATGCTATTATGCCAGGAGTGGGAACAGTAATAGGAAAAGCCAACTTTACTGATTCTTATACAGAACCAAAATATCATCCTCTAGGAATTTCAATATTTGTTGATGATGGAAATCCTTATGCAGAACAATCAGATTTAACAATAAAATATTTAGACACATATCCGAATCCTGATGTGTATATAACTAATAAAACAATAAACGAAACCGAAAATCTAATTATCTATCCTGCTATAATTAATAATGGAGTTGATGCAACAAGTAATATTGCTGCTGTTAGTGCAACAATTAATGGAGAGAGTTATATCGAAAATTTAGAAGTTGACTTATCAGGAACAAATTCTTTGAGTAGCGGATCTTATAAAACAATATATGATGGAGGAGCGTTTCTAATTACAGCCTCTGAAATGAATAATTTAGAACTATCAGGACTTTTTGATATCTGCTTTACCGTCACTTATGCAGGTTCAGATCCTGTAAGTGCAAATAATACAACATGCTTAACTGTTACTAGAGGTGAAATAGCTGCAACAACATGCGATCTCGAAGCATTATTTGTAACAAGCAACACAGATTTAACATCAATTCCTGAAAATATTACTATAGGTCTAACAGATGATATTACATTATTGCCTGCTGTTAAAAATAATGGCCCTGATCCTGCAAATAATTATGCAGAAATAAAAATAACGGCTTTTGGATTTATTCTTGATGATTATTCTAAAAATCTTACAGGTTTCTCAAACGGAGAAACAATTTTATTAAACGAAGAGGCAACAACGCTTACTGCAGATGCAATGGATTTGATAGGAGAAGATAGTTTTGACATCTGTTTAACAGTAACTTATGCTGGCACGGATAATAACACAGAAAACAATACGTTTTGTGTGACAGTTACTAGAGAAGACCCTACTAAGCTTGATTCAAACATTGCTGCTGCAATCTCTGTTTTCCCTAACCCAGCAAACAACACTATTACCGTTGTTAATGCAGAAAATGAAAATATCGTAATTCTTAACATGCTTGGCGAAGTTGTTGCTAATATTAGCAATGCTACTTCAACCCAAACTATCAATATTAGTAATCTATCTAATGGAACTCACTTTGTAAGAGTTAATTCTCAAGTTTTCAAAATTAACGTAATCAAGTAATTTTATTACTCTGTTTACTGTAAATTACTCTTTTATTTGATAAAACGGCCAAAAAAATATTCAATATTTTTCTTGTATATACACATATAGCAGTAAAAGTCAATTAAATATAAGACGCAGCAAAAACCCATCAACCTCCTCGTTTACAGAGCAATACGCTTAGAAAAAGTTCAATTTTTCAAGAAATGCAATTTTTTACAAAAAAACATTTGGATTTACTTAAAACTTATATTACCTTTGCACTCACATTGCGGGGTAGAGCAGTTGGTAGCTCGTCGGGCTCATAACCCGGAGGTCGTAGGTTCGAGTCCTGTCCCCGCTACTAAAAAAAAGCATCATTTCTCAATGGTGCTTTTTTTATTTAGATGTTTTTTGATTCTGTGATGCAGAGATACAGTGATTCTGCTCGCACTTCTTTGTTTAGATTGATTACTAACTCATTGTTCACTACAATCAAAGGTGGTTGAGCGTTGTGCCGCGATGTGCTGCGTTGTGCTGAGCTTGTCGAAGTAAGCCAGTCGAAGTAAGCTTGCCAGCACTACGATGCGCTGAGTTTTCTAAGTTAAAACCAAATTAATTATCAATTATTTTCATTAATTTTTTATTTTTTTTCCTACCGCTCTCAACATCTAAAACAAATTTAATAAACGTTCCTAAAAAGCCATTCTTACAAAAGGTTCTTCACGTTTAACTACTGCAAAAGGTCTATATACTAATTTACACGCAACAGCATTGATTACAGACATTTTATGTTTTTCTTCATTGATTTTACGATTGTAGTAAGTTTTTAATTGCATGTCATGTGTAATTGCAGTAACTGCTGCCTTAAAAAGAGCAGCTTTTAACTCTTTATCTCTATAATGACTGGTTTTTGTTCGACCTTTATCGCTTACGCCAGAAGAATATTCAAATGGAGCCAGACCGCAATAACAATTAAACTTTCTTGGATTTTCAAAAGCTGTAAAATTATTTGTGCTAACAATAAATTGCGATCCCGTAATTAGCCCTATCCCTACTATAGCTGTGATCTTTTTATAGTTTTTATTCAAAAGCTTATTCCCGTTAATAATATTTTTAATTTGAGTTTCAATTTTTTTTATTAAATCATTGTATTTACTGATTTCTTTTTCTTGTTGTTTTATTTCATCTCGTAAAGGAATGATTTGTGCAGTTATTTTTAAAGATTTCACAGCATTTTTAAATTGTGTTCTGATTTTGACATACTGACGTCTGAAGGTCAATAAAGTTTTAATTTTCTCAATTGCAATAATTTCCTTGTTCGCTCCATCACGGATAGCATAATCTAAAGAATCTTTTGAAATGTCGACTCCACAAAATAAATTTTTCATATTTTTACATTTAAATTAATAATGTACTGAATGAACCAAGTTGGATTTTAAGCTAAAACCATTAATAGGCCATAAACCTAACATTCTAAATGGCACTAGAATCCAGGAGAAAGTGAGGTCTGATACTCAGCTTAAGTCTTATAACTTAGCTGCCGAATTAGTTCTCCTCTCTTTCTCTGGTTCTTCAGTTAAAAAAACTAAAATATTAAATTAAAATTCATTTTGCGATACTAATGGCTTGCCGAAGTGAGCGACGCCGAAGTGTCGAAGTAGGTTTTGACCTTAGCCAAAATGTCTCGAAACCACCTTTACTGTAATTCAATATAACAGTTTTTACAATCATTAACTAATAATGCTCTCTCCTATAACCCGTATAAATGTTCTTTTATCAATTGGTTTAGTAACATACTTATTAAAAAGACTATTATCATTGTCGCCATTTTGGTTAGGTGCAAATGCAGACTGGGCAATTATTACAACATCTGGCAAAAACTCTCTAATTTTTTTTGCAGCTGTTGCACCATTCATCAATGGCATTCTTATATCCATTAGTATTAAATCAACATCTTGATTTTCTCGTGCAGTTTCAACTGCCTCTATACCATTAGTAACATGTATAATATTCCAATTTGCATTTCTGGCATAAGCCGAATATATAAGAAAAGAATTTAAATCATCTTCTGCAATTATAACTTTTAGGTTCTTTTTTAACTTACTAATTTTATATGCTAAATTCTGATTACTATCACAACCTGATGGGCTTAAAAACGGCATTACTACCCTAAATTCGCTCCCATCTCCAAATTTACTAGAAAGAAAAATCTCCCCATTCATTAATTCAACATAAGCTTTTGCAATTGCCAAACCTAATCCAGCCCCCTGTTTTGCGGCACTATCGTTAATATCAGCCTGAATAAACCGCTCGAACACCGCTTCTTGTCTATCATCTGGGATTCCAATTCCCGTGTCTTTTACATAAAACTCTAGCAATTGTTCATTAGCATTATTTTTTATAATATATCCAACTTCAATTTCTCCTTCATTTGTATATTTGATGGCATTTTTTATTAAATTTGTTATTACACTTATAGTTTTATTTCTGTCAATAACAATATTGGGATCGACTTTTGGCGAAAGAATTTTTAATGACATTTTTATTCCCTTTAATTTAGCCTCTGCCTCAAAAAAATCATATAATTCTAAAAACACTGTACTAATATTTTCTGTTTTGTACTTAACTTCAGCTAAACCCGATTCGATTTTTGAAATATCAACAATATTGTTAATAATCTCCATCATTCTGTTTCCGCTAATTTCAATAATTTTTAAATATTCATCTTGTTCCTCCTCTGTTACTAATGGATCTTTAAGAAGTTCAGTAAATCCAAGTATCCCATTCATTGGGGTTCTAATTTCGTGACTCATATTTGCAAGAAAGGCGGATTTTAATTTATCGCTTTCTTCTGCCCTATCTTTAAGCTCTTTAAGTTGAAGCTCAAAGCCTTTTAATTCAGTAATATCAGTTATTGTACCAACATAGCCTACAAACTTACCGTCGGGTCCCATTTCGGGCACTACTTGCCCCAATACCCACCTCACTTCTCCGTCTTTAGACATAAAACGATATTCCTCGTAATTTGCTCGCTGCTTATCTGATGCGTTAGCCCAGTTTATTAACAGATATTCTTTATCATCAGGATGCAACGCACATTGCCAATCGGTACCCATTGCCTCTACAAAGCTAAGTCCAGTAATTTCGCACCATTTGGGATTAACAAATATAGTATCACCCTTAACATCTGTTACAAAAATACCAACTGGCGAAATGCTTGTGAGGGTTTTATATCTAGATTCGCTAAGAGCAATGGCAGTTTTAAATTTATGCTTTTCTTTCTCGACATGCTCGTATTTTTGCTTGTAAGATAAAGTATGAAAAACATCGGAAAGCTTACTCGCAGAGCCATTTCCCCTCGTTTTTTCAAAATTCTTTAGATATATTGTAAACAAGATACTATACATTAATCCAACGCTTATTTTAGATACTAAACCAGAAACAATAATTTGATTAAATTGTGCATAATTTGCAAATGATATAGTGCTAAAAATAAGCGTATCAATACTTAGCACTATTGTCATCGTTATCATAATTCGTAATAACAAGGAAGAAATATATCTGGAAATAAATTCAAAAATTACTATTATCAACAAAGCATCTAGTCCCATTGTAAGCGTACCTACAATTAAAAGCAATGCACTATTGTTAAACAATTCGGGATTTACATTTAGCAGATTATGAATAGGTGAGGCATAAAGATTAAACCTTAAGGACAATAAAAGTAGCGTCATCACAATATTGGTGATAAGTAATGCATAAATTATTTTGCGAGTTTCGAGTGCGTCATCTTTAATATAAATAATTAATACAGTAAAAAGACTCACCGTAAAAAATATTGCAGAACCATGTGTAACAATTATATTTTTTGAAATTTGGAAATACAAAGTACTCCCAAGAAATACTTGTAAGAATTGGAATAAACCTATTGCGGCAAACAATAAACCATTGCCATATTTATGTCGTAAATTAAACAAATACAAAATCAAAATCCCAACAACAATAGCTTGAGCAATCAAAATAAATATTTGCAGATAATTAATACCCATACATTTTTATAACAACCAAACTCATCAAAAAACTTGATTTTCGCAATAACAATAATCAAATCTCTCTTTTATACGTAAATAGTTACAAGAATGTTAGTTTTTTTATAAAATATTATTTTTGGATAAAAGCAGTCCCAACCAATGGGTAGTTTTTATCATACACTACAACTAATACAACAGACAGGAAATTAGTCATGTAGCCGAAATAAAGCACAGTCGGCGTCTATTTTTTTCCGCTTCGTTTGGTTTTTTTGCGATTTGACTTTTGCCGGAGCCCACCAGAGTTTATTTTTCGTCTTTTCTTACTTTTTTCATGAAATGCTCCCTGCGATTTTTGAATATCAGGAGTTTTTATATATTTTTTTTGTCTTAAACCAGGTTTTTCATCTTCGGTAAGTAAATCTGATATTGGAATATCAGGAGTTAATTCTAATTCATCTAATCTTGCTCCAGCTTTATCTTTTACAGGCCAAAACAATTCTTCTTCGAATGGTGAGTACAGCAGAATTGATTTTCCATATTTATCTGCTCTACCTGTTCGTCCAATGCGGTGCGTATAGTCTGAAGGGTTTTCAGGAGGACTCATGCTAATTACATGTGAGACATCAATAAAATCGAGACCTCTGGCAACTATATCGGTTGCAACCAAAATACGGATAGTATTTTTATCGAATTTTTTAATAGAGTTAAATCTAAAGTTTTGAGATTTATTAGAGTGAATTACGCCGATTTCTTTTGGATAAGTAACCTGAAGGCTTTCAAACAATAAATCTGCATCTTTTTTATTATTTGCAAAAATTAAGACTTTCGAATACGCCTCTTTATTACTTAAAAATTTCTTTAAAAGTTCAATTTTTGTAAAGAAGTTTGGAACTTTAACTACAGATTGTTCTATGTTTTCAAGGGGGGTATTTGTGTTTTCAATAATTATTTCTTGAGGCTGATAAAAATATCTATTAATAAAGGTTCGAACATCTTCGCTAAGCGTAGCCGAAAACATCAAGTTTTGGCGTTTGGTGGGCAACATTGCAAAAATTTGTTCTAGTTGCGGTCGAAACCCAAGACTTAGCATTTCGTCAACTTCGTCTATAACAAGTTTTTTAATGTTTTTAAACCGCAACATTCCGGTAACTGCAATATCATATAAACGACCAGGAGTGCCAATTATAATTTCACATCCTCCATCGTATATATCAATTTTTTGCGTATTAATATTTTTACCACCTATAACAGATTTTACTCTAACACTCTTATATTTGCATAGTTTTTCAACCTCTTCGTGAACCTGTTTTACAAGTTCTCTTGTTGGCACAATAATTATTATTGACGGATGTTTTTCTGTTGAGTACTTTAATTCGCTCAAAATAGGCAAAAGATATGCAAAAGTTTTTCCAGTTCCTGTTTGTGCTATGCCTACAAGATCGGCTCCTGAAGTTATGCGTCGAAAGGATTTTTCTTGAATTTTTGTTGGATAAACAAATTCCAAGTCTTCCAAAGCCTTGAGTATTGGTGTTGATATACGAAGTTCTTTAAAATTCACTGTGGGTAGGTATTTATTATAATTAACGACAAAAATACAGATATTAAATTAAGTTGCAAATAAAAAAAGCTTCGCAAATTGCGAAGCTTTTAAAATCTGATGTTATGCAACTCTTATATTAAGCTTTTTTAACATTTACTGCATTTAACCCCTTACGACCTTCTGCAAGTTCGAAAGTTACTTCATCATCTTCTTTTACTTGATCGATTAAACCTGTTGCGTGTACAAAATACTCTTTTTCGGTTTCACCGTCTTTAATAAAACCAAAACCTTTTGATTCATTAAAGAATTTTACTGTTCCTTTATTCATAATTTAAAATAATAATTAATACTGCAAATATAGGTTAATTTTT
>CAYNKH010000124.1:0-8455 GCA_964397745.1 uncultured Bacteroidales bacterium
TAGCAGGAATTAGTTATAAAAATGAATTTAGGTATAACATTAAGTAATCATTTAATAGATTTATACAAAAATAATTGCAAATACCGTATTGGATATTTATAATGTTTTGTGTTTATATTTCATTAGTGTTCGATAAAAATGCAAAAAGATAGATTTATGTGCTGAAAAAGGATGTGTCGAAGTGAATGATACATTTCAAGTACTCCATGAGCAAGGTAAACGCATGCTTTTTCAAACACTAATATTGGCGAAAGTGGTATATGTCCCTTCGACAAAAGCTCAGTGCATCGCAGTGCATCGCCTCTGAACAAATTGCTATGAGTGTGATCTTTTTTTACTGATGTTGAAGCCCTATCGGGCTATAATACCAAAATGACACCAAAACACCTAGTAAATTCTTTATTTTTTTCATTTTACTTCACTTAAAATTTTAACCGTAACTGGTGCTATGCTAAAAAATTGAAAGATTGAAAAAATATCGGTCGTTTTGATATCATATTTGCCCTCTTGGGCATATATGTCAGTAAAAAAGAGTTTACAAGATATGTATATTGCCCAGAGGCGATGCCCTGAGCTTTTGTCGAAGGGACATAAACAATTAAAAATGCTTAGTTTATTACTTCCTTTGGTCGTGAGGGCTTCGCCGTTGTTTGCCAATCCCTAAGATATTAGAATTAAAGCATCCACTTCCCCTGATTACATGAGTGTAAAATTGTTTTATCTGTCAACAATAATTATATTTGTATTATACAAAAATAATTACTTAATCCAATGCAATTTTCCTAATATTGTAAATTGTAATCTCTAAATTATGAAAAAACATTATTCAATATCTGATCTTTCCGAAATATCTGGCATACAAATTCAGACTATTAGAATATGGGAAAGTCGTTACCGTATTTTTACTCCCCAGCGTACTCCAACAAATCTTAGACAATATTCGCATCAGGATTATGTAAAAATGATTCTTGTGAGTTTTTTGATAAACCGTAATTTTCGCATAGGCAAGATTGAGCAATTGGACTCACTTGAACTACGTGATAAAGTACGTGAGGAGTTGTTGGCTCAATCGAAAGATTATCCTGAAATGCGTGCTATGACTGTTCAATTATTGCAAGCTGATATAAAATCATTTGCAGAATATCTATTTCAATGTCTGTCCGATATTAGTCCCGATGAGTTTATCTTAAAATCCTTAGTTCCATTAATTAATAATTTGAATGTTATTGATTATATTGATGAGGCTAACCTTGGCAATCAATTGATAGTAAAGAATATTATACAAAAATATTTAATTGTAGTTGCAGAAAATAAACTGCAGAATAGCTTTTATAGTATTAATAACAATTTGCTTATTATACGGAGTGATAATGCTATTTCGATAAACCTTTTTCTTGTTCATTTTTTAGCGGTTGTTAAAAAGTATAAATCAGATGTTTTTCTTAATTTAATTGCAGAGGATTGCATTGATGTGTTGGAAAAAAAATTAAAGCCTGATGTGGTTTATACTGAATTCAATGAAGCAAAATCTCTTTCTCAGATATGCGATTTTTTGGATAAGGTTGAAAGTGCTTTTCCGAAAGCAAAAATCATTGTCTCGGGCAAAAGTTTGCTAAAATATTGGAAAAATATTCCAAATAAGATTTATATTGCTCACGATTTGGAAATACTTTATAAATCTCTTTAGTACTATTTTTCACATTGTTTTGTGTTTTAATCTTTATTATTTTAATTTTGTACCAACTAAAAATTTATGTTTATGAAGTTATTAGAAGGAAAATTAGTTTTAGTTACTGGTGCTGCTCGCGGTATTGGTAAGGCAATTGCAATAGAGTGTGCTAAAGCTGGTGCTGACATTGCATTTACGGACATAAAAAAAGATGATAGCTTTTCTGCTCTCGAAAAAGACTTGCAAGACTTTGGAGTAAAAGCAAAGGGCTATGAGTCGAA
The DNA here is from genome assembly GCA_964397745.1 of uncultured Bacteroidales bacterium. Classification (GTDB taxonomy): domain Bacteria; phylum Bacteroidota; class Bacteroidia; order Bacteroidales; family ML635J-15; genus Bact-19. The sequence continues at coordinate 1,951 of CAYNKH010000124.1, forward strand.
TGCAGCAAATTTAGAAAGCTCACAAAGCACAATCGATCAAATACATGCAGACTTTGGGCGTATTGATGTGCTTGTCAATAATGCTGGAATTACTCGTGACGCATTGCTTATGCGAATGACCGAAGAACAGTGGGATATGGTTATCAATGTAAACCTTAAGTCTGTGTTTAATCTTACAAAAGCTGTTCAGAAAATTATGCTTAAACAACGCAGCGGGTCAATTGTAAATATGAGTTCGGTAGTAGGAGTGTCGGGTAATGCCGGACAAACTAACTACTCTGCCTCAAAAGCTGGTATTATTGGTTTTACAAAATCAATTGCTCGCGAATTAGGCCCACGGAATATTCGTTGTAATGCAATTGCTCCTGGATTTATCGAAACAGAAATGACCGATGCTATTCCCGAGGAAGCACGTAAAGAATGGGCACAAAAAATTCCTTTAAGACGTGCTGGAACTCCTTTAGATGTCGCAAACTTAGTCGTTTTTCTTGGGTCTGATATGTCAACTTATATTTCAGGGCAAGTTATAAATGTTTGTGGTGCAATGCTAACTTAATTCAAACTTTTATATTGGAAATTTATTTTGAATACCCTTATTACTTGATAATAGTAGCTGTAATTCTTGCAGCTGCTATTTCATTTTTCTTGTATTATAACGACAAAACTTTTAAAGACCTGCAAGCTTGGAAAAAATGGACAATGACATCCTTGCGATTTGTTTTTGTTCTTATAATTTTACTCTTACTTTTAAGTCCTGTTATTAAAACAAAAGGTCTTGTAGTTCAAAAGCCTGTGATAGTTGTTGCACAAGACAACTCGTCATCATTACTTTTGAATAAAGATTCTGTTTTTTATCAAAATCAGTATAAAACAAATCTTGACAAATTGATTACTTCGCTTGGTAATACTTATGATGTGCGATATTTGCAATTTTCAGAAACTACAGAAAACGATACTATACTCGATTTTAGTGGCAAAATGTCTGATATTTCGTCAGTTTTCCCTGAGATTGTTGCTCGATATGCAGGTATGAACCTTGGTGCAGTAATTCTTGCCACAGACGGAATATATAATAAGGGTATTAATCCAACATATTCAAAAAACTTAGACTTTCCTGTGTATTCAATTGCTTTGGGAGATACCGTTTCGCAAAAAGACCTTGTTATTGACGATTTGGTTCATAATAAAATTGCTTTTCTTGGAAATAAATTCCCCTTGCGAATTTATGTTTCAGCAGAAAAATGTGGCGAACAAACCGCCGAATTAACTATTAGCCGTGATGACAAAATTATTTACTCATCCGATATTGAGATACCTAAAGACGGAAACATAAATACTATTGATGTTGATCTTGCTGCTGACAAACTCGGTATTCAGAAGTATGATGTAAAAATTGAATATCTTGAAAATGAAATCTCTTATGACAATAACGAATCTGTATTTGTTATAAATGTAATTGATAACAGAAATAAGATTTTACTGCTTGCAAATGCTCCGCATCCCGATAATGGTGCAATAAGTTTTGCAATTAAAGATAATCCTGATTTTGAAATTCATACAGAATTTATCTCAGAGTTTAACGGTTCGGTTGCACACTATGACTTAGTTGTTTTACATCAATTGCCTTCTGTTCGCAACAATATAGCATCAATTATTTCGGAGATTGATAAAAACTCAATTCCTGTTTTGTTTATTTTGGGAAAAGCTACGGATCTTAAAAACTTTAATAATCTCGATAAAGGATTGCAAATTAACTCTTTAAGTAGCAAAGCTGATGATGCACAAGCATTTTTTAATCAAGATTTTGTATCGTTTAGCACAGGCTTTAATGAAAAGGAGTTTTTTGATGATATGTCAGCCCTAAAAGTTGTTTTTGGTGATTATAAAACTCTGTCAGATGTAAAAGTTCTACTTTATCAGAAGATAAATGGAATAAAAACTGATAAGCCTTTAGTTTTATTTTCGGAGCAAAATGGTGTAAAAACTGGTTTTATTACTGGCGAAGGTATTTGGAGATGGAGGATTGATGATTACCGACAAAACACATCCCATGATAATTATAAAATGCTGATTAACAGAGTTTTTCAGTATATGATAGTGAAAAAGATACAAGACAAACTTTTAGTTGAATCAGCCCAAGTTTTTAGCGAAAATCAAAATGTTGTTTTTACTGCTGAATTTTATAACGAAGCCTATGAGTTAGTTAATGGTTTAGATGTAGAAATGAGACTGATAGATGACAATGACAAAGAATATAGATACTTTTTTGGTAATCAGGGCGATGCGTATCGTTTAGATATTGGCAGAATTTCCGCTGGAACTTATTCTTATATTGTTGAGTCTGATTTTGATAATAAAACATACGCTGCTACAGGTAAAATAATTGTTAAGTCTATCAATATAGAGGCACTTAATACAACCGCTAATCATATAGTCTTAGAACAGTTGGCAGAACAAACTGGCGGTAAAGTTTTTTATCCTGATAATATAAATGAAATACCAGTTTCAATTGCTGATAATAGTGAAATTTCAAGTTTGGCTTACGAAAAAGAAAAACTATATACATTAACAGATTTGTTTTATTTGTTCTTTGTGATACTTGTTTTTGCTGCTACAGAATGGAGTTTGAGAAAATTTTGGGGAGGGTATTAGGGGAGTTGGGAGTGAGGAGTGAACTAGGTTGGGAGTGCGAAATAGTCAGAAATGGTAAGTCAGGTGGCTGTGCCGTCATAGATGGTCAGGAGTGGGGAAAGAGTTGGGTATTTAGACTTTGCATTGCCGACAAAAAATCAAATCCTATTTCCGCCAGTAAATTGGAGGCAATGTAAACGTCAATAAAACAAACGAACAGAAAAAGTTTGACCGCAACGAACGCAAAGGAAAAACGAAAAAAACTCTGTGTTTCATTTCGACAATCTCAATGTAACGCTCTGTTTTTTTTTCTTTGTAATAAAAACTTAGTGCATCGCAATAGAACTGAGAATTTCCAAGGTAATTGAGCGAAGTTGAAATTACCGTATTAATGTGAAGTGCAAAATTTATTTAAAAATTTTTGCTATTGTTTTAAAAATAAGTTTGATGTCTGTTTTTATTCCTTTTTCCTCAATGTATTTTAAATTAAGCGAAAGTTTTGCTGGCATTATTTCGTTAATATATGTTTGTTCAGGATTATCAGACATTGAAAGAAGATCATTTTCGTTGCTATATTCAATTGAGGCATAATCGGTTATTCCAGGGCGTAATGATAATACATGAACTTGTTTTTGGTCATACATATCAACATATTTTCGTACTTCGGGACGTGGTCCAACAAAACTCATATCTCCAATAAAAACATTTATTAGTTGCGGCAATTCATCAAGTTTGTATTTTCTAAGAAAATAGCCGATTTTAGTTACTCTATTGTCTTTTGAGCCAACTGTAAGTAGTCCAGATTTGTCAGAATTCGGACGCATTGTTCTAAATTTCAATATTTTGAAGTCTTTATTGTTTTTACCAACTCTTACTTGTCGATAGAAAATTTCTCCTTTTGAATCGATTATTATCAAAATTGATATTAATATAAAGAGTGGGAGTAAGGCTAATAATCCTAAAAATGAAAAGACTATGTCAAAAACTCGCTTCATTTATCCTGTAACTTCTTCTACCGAAGTTTTAACTGCATTTGTAATAGTCTGTAATTGCTCGTTTGTAAGATCATAAAATACAGGCAGACTTATTTCACATTTATAGTTTTCGAAAGCCTGTGGGTAATCTTTAATGTCATATCCTAAAGATTTGTAAAATGATAGTAAAGGCAAAGGTTGGAAATGGACATTTACAGAAACTCCTTTTTCGTTTATTTTTGTGATAATCTCATCGCGTTGAGCTTCAGTAATATCTTTGACTCGTAATAAATACACATGGTAAGATGATATGCTATCTGTAGTCTCGTATAATGGTAAAATATATCTTTCGTCATGATTAAAAGCATTATCATATATTTCGAAGATATACTTTCTTTTCACAAGTGTATCATCATCATATCTTGCCAATTCGACCAATCCCATCGAAGCCTGAATATCTGTCATATTAGCCTTATATCCTGCTGTAATAACGTCGTAACGCCAGTTTCCTTTGGTTTTTGCAAGAGCATCTTTATTTTGTCCGTGAAGACTAAGCACACATAAGAATTTATATAGATCTTCGTTATCAAATCCTCGGGGTAAATTTAAGGCTATTGCACCTCCTTCGGCAGTTGTAAGGTTTTTAACAGCATGAAAAGAAAACACAGATATGTCTGTTAGAGCTCCTGAAAGATTGTTCTTATATTTTGCTCCAAATGAGTGTGCAGCATCTGCCATTATTAGTATTCTACCTAATTTTTTTTGGATGTCATTTTCTGGCTTAAAATATTGTTTCATAGCTGGAGCATTAACAATATTATAGATTTCGTCATAATTGCAAGGAAGCCCACCAATATCAACAGGTATAATTACTTTTGTTTTTGCTGTAATTGCAAGCTTTAATTTTTGGGGATCGATATTAAAAGTATCTTTTTCGACATCAACCATTACGGGAGTTGCGCCGCAGTGGATAACAACATTTGCTGTTGCACAATAAGTGTAAGCAGGTATGATAACTTCATCGCCTTTACCAACTCCAAACCAACGAAGTATAAGTTCAAGACCAGCAGATGCAGAGTTTAGGCATAAACATGCTTTGGCACCAGTATATTCTGCAAGCTTTTTTTCAAATAGTTTAGTCTTAGGACCAGTTGTTATCCAGCCTGATTTTAGTGTGTCAACTACTTCGGCAATAATTTTATCGTCAATTCGTGGTGGAGAAAAAGGAATCATAACTTTAAATTTTAAACTTCAAAATTAAACAAAAATGTTGTAGTAACATGAGTTCGACATAATTTTTAAAGTTCAGATTGATGTAAAGTGTTGAAAATTAAGGTAAATCAATGAAAAATATTTAGATATTAATAAAGAGATTTAACGAAATTATTCAGTGTTTTACGCAAAGAAATCAATTTAACGCTTATAAACAGCAATCTTCTTCTTAAAAACAACTCGATTTATCCCGATAATACTCGTTGTTTTTAATCGAATCTTACTATTTCTATGCGTTCTGAACTCAATAATTATATCGAAATCAGGTTATTAGGAATTAAAATCAGCCAAAAAACAAGTAAGCAATAAAAATTGCAGCTATTATTCCAGCAAAATCGGCAAGTAAACCAGCGGTAACTGCATATCTTGTGTTTTTAATTTTTACCGAGCCAAAGTAAACAGCAATAATGTAAAATGTTGTGTCGGTAGCACCTTGAAAAGTGCAGGCAAGTCGTCCTACAAACGAATCGACTCCGTAAGTGTTCATTGCGTCCACCATTAAGCCTCTGGCACCGCTACCGCTTAAAGGTTTCATAAATGCAACAGGCAAAGCATCAACAAACTCGGTGCTTCCAAAAGCTGAGAACACCCACCTAAGTCCTTCAATCATTGCGTCCATTGCTCCAGAGGCACGAAAAACACCAATTGCAACAAGTACAGCAACAAGATATGGAATTATCTTAATCGCAACTTTAAAACCCTCTTTAGCACCTTCGATAAATGCGTCATAAACATTTACTTTTCGTTTAACTCCAAGCAAAATAAATATGATGATTATCCCAAACAGAATAATATTTGCAGTTAATGATGAAACTAAGCTTAATTTATCGGATGATAGAAGCGTGAAGCCGTAAATAATTCCTGTAATTAGTATTGTTATCCCACCAAGATAAAACAGAACCTCTTTGCACCAGAGTTTGATTTTTTGAAACATTGCGACCGCAATAATCCCAACTAAAGTGCTAAAAAAAGTGCTCAACAGAATTGGCAAAAAGATATCAGAAGGGTCTGCTGCTCCTAATTGAGCTCGATATACCATTACCGAAATTGGAATTAAAGTTAATCCCGATGTGTTTAGAACCAAAAACATTATCATCGGATTTGATGCTGTTGACTTATTAGAATTAAGCTCTTGAAGCTCAGTCATTGCTTTTAACCCAAGCGGAGTTGCAGCATTATCTAATCCTAACATATTTGCAGCAACATTCATTACCATCGAGCCATGAACAGGATGATTTTTGGGAATATCAGGAAAAAGTTTGTTGAAAAGTGGAGAAATTCCTCTTGATAGATAATTAATAGCACCGCCTTTTTCACCGATTTTCATTATTCCAAGCCAAAGCGTCATAACTCCGGTTAGTCCCAAAGATAATTCAAAACCCAATTTGGCATTATCGAAAGTGCTGTTCATTATTTCTGGAAATACACTTACATCGCCAAAGAAGATTAGCCTCACGAGTGCGACAATAAATGCGACAACAAAAAATCCTATCCAAATATAATTTAATACCAAAACTTAAAATTTTTGTAAATTTAAGTTCTTTTTAAGATGTTTTTTATGAAAGACGGAAATTGTATTAACAAAGTTTTTAACATAGGGAGTGTTGTGATCCAGTGATTCGGTGGTC
>CAYNKH010000125.1:0-8423 GCA_964397745.1 uncultured Bacteroidales bacterium
TTGAGTTAACATAGCACATAAATTTAAGCTGCTAAATTAACAAAATGCTCCAAATACCAAAAATTGACCTTTAGGTCGGTATGTTTTCAAACAGTTCAAAATTAAAAGGGGAGATCTTTTTTGCTACATTATTTGCTTTTGCTTGTAAAACTAACAACTCATTTTTGATGTTTTTATTTCTTCATTTAGCCTTATTTTAGTTGTTATGGCATCAAACTCCGGTGTTGTTAAATCAAATTCTGTAAGATATAGTTTTTATTTTCTAGGTACATTTATAAATACACGCAGTTTAACAGGGAATTTTCCGTTGGCTTTCGCTCTCCTAGTATCTAGGTAAATTGATGTTGAAATTTTCTCTTGCATGGTTCGACTTTTTATGTATGCAAACAAAATCATTTGCATACGATTTGCATACAAATATACGACAACAACTAATAACATCCAAATATAAAAACGAATAAAACATCTGCAAACAAAGGTTTGCGATAAGAAATGATAAACAAGCAAATAGTATCGAAAAGGGTGTTTTTCTGACTCGTAATCAGGGGGGCTAGGATCATGCCCAAGTGGGACTACAGGAAAGCTTTCAAGAAATTGGAGGCTTTTCTTTGTTGGTATCTATGCAGAGTTTATCGTCATTACTAAGATGTTTTTCACAAAAAAAGCTGCCATTTAAGCAGCTTTCTAATAATATTATTATCAACTATCTTACAATTACAAACTGTTCATTTGCGACATAAGTTTGCGTGCCAACTGATATGGTATAAACACCTGGAGCAAAATCTCTCTTTGAGATTCTGTAATATTGCTGATTAAAAGTGTCAATTTTATCTGAATACAATATCCTTCCAAGCTTATCAATAATACTTACCTTAACATCTGAATCAGAATCTGTATAGAGTTGTATGTCAATCGTTTCGGATTGAACATAATTTACGATTATGAAGGGGTTATCATTGCTTACATCTGCACAATTAACTACAACAATCTTCGATGATGTTTCTGTTCCATCGTAATCAGTTTGTGATAGTTTATAATAAACATCCTTATCAGATGAGTCAAAGTTATCAACAAAACTGTAATAGATAGGTCCCGATGAATTTCCATTACCATCAATCTTTCCAACAGGAATAAAATATTTAGCATCAGTACTTCTCATAATAGTGAAGTGAGAATTATTTATTTCCTGCGCAGTACCCCAATTTACATTTATATTGCCACCTACACAGTTTGCTTTAACATATAGCATTGTAACAGGTAAAGGAATTTGTGATTTTCCGATTGCAAATTGAGAGAAATCGGATAATCCAGTTCTTCTGGCATAGCCTCCTGCCACAGTACGCCCAACTGTTGATACTGCATTTAGCGTTCCACCTCCTGTAACCCAAGCCTGAGAAGAATTGAGTCGTTTTAAAGGACCAAACATATTGTCTGCTAATACAAATGGCTGTCCTCCTCCATCATCATTGAAATACAACATTATTGAGTATGTACCCGAGCTTGGTTGTGCATTCGGACTAAGTATCCAAATGCCTTCAGAAGCAACAGAAGTATATGGTGTGCTAAAATCTTCGGCTGAAATTGCTCCTGCAACAAAAGAATCATCGAATGATGCATCGATAAAAGAAATCCCACTAAGATTATTATTTACTAATTGAGCCAAACGATAAGCACTAGCTGTACCTGACGGAAAATAATAATTTCCGGTATTTGTTGCCATATATCTTCTCATATTCCCATAGACATACGAATTTGCATTTCCTACCGATACAGCCATAGGGTTAGTATTTGCAACAATTACATCATGTCCATTGGCATTTATAACTCCAGCATTAAGAGTAAGAACACCTAAAGCACCAAGGTTTAAATTTCTGGAAAGAATTAGACCCGCACCACTGTTATTCATCGTTACATTATGCAATGTTATGAGACCTCCAGGATTAAAACTCTGCAAACTGTTACCATTAAAAATCAGTGTTCCTGTTCCTATATTATTGTACGTAGAGTTAAAAAGAACAAAATTTCCACCAACAGTAACATTTTTGCCATTTACGTCAATAAGACTTGTGGTATTTGCTGTGGTTAAATTACCTTGAACTTCTATATCCTGAATAAATTTAACGGATCCACTTAGCTTGTTGATACTTAGATTTCCTAAGGCATTTGTTCCGGTAAGACTTCCATTAAATTCATGATTTGCACCATTGTCATTTAATAGAATTGTTGCCGTAGGGTCAATATTTAATGTTCCGATATTGTTAAAATCATCACAAACAGTTAAAGTTCTTGCAGCATTAATTGTAAGACTTGCACCCGATTCAATTGAAATGCTTTTACATTCTGCTCCATCTGCACTAATAACAGGTTGATTAGTTGGTCCATTAACTATAATAACGTCAATTCCACAATCAGGAATTGCACAACCACCCCAGTTAATCGGATTGAACCAGTCGGAACTTGCACCGCCAGACCATGTTAAAGATGTTGGAGTGGAATAATTAACAACATTTGCATCTGAATTTGTAAGATTTAGATTAAATCCGGTATTATTACCAGACCAGTTCCAAATTAATAATAGGTACTCGTCATTAGCGTTAACAGATAATGGAGAGCAGAAAGGCTCACCTCCAGCAGCTTCGCTAGTTCCTAAAAATCCTGTTCTTAGTCCTGTTGTTCCAGATGTTCCAGAAAAATTACATCTAACTGGAGCCAAAAGATCTGCGGCAATCTGACTACATGCAGAAGGGTTTCCTGTAACATTAACCAAAGCCCAATCGTAATCGGTAGATGATAAATTTGGAATAATTTCAAAAATCATTTGTCCTGTTGATGCAATATCAATTTTATACCATACAGTGTTATTCTGCGTTCCAAAACTGAAACAACCATAAGGAGTTGTATAATCGCAGGTGGAACCTGCACCCAAAAAGCCAGGGTCACCAACGACAGTTTCTGGATTACAAACTAGTGTAGCCGAACCACAATCCTGTTGCGGTACGTATGGCCAGTTTGCAGCACCGTCAATTACCTCAATATCAAAATCTCCAGTTAGGTCGTATTCCCCATCAACACGGATATAATAAGTATTCCCAATTGTTAAGCCTGTTAATTCCACAGCAGAATTATTAGTCGTACCACTACAAACACCAGAGGCATCGACATTACATGAATTAGCAACCAAAGTAAGATTAGCACAAACTCCGTGATATACGGCAATTTGAGTTGCTGTGAGCGTTCCTATGGTCGTTCTAATTTTTACTCCTGTTGAGCTTGGAACAAAACTATACCAAACAGTATTTAATGTTCCTGATGTCCAACAACTTGCAGATGTTGGCTCATTTATGCCTGAGGAACATGAATTATCTCCAGCTTGTAGTCCACCGATTGCAATTGGCGTTGCGTCACAAGGAAGATCGTTAGGCACTCCGATAGGATCTGGAGAAGAAATATTTATAGTATATGGATTACATACAGGAGTTGAATAAGAATCAATAATTAAATAATATGTTGTTGAAGCCTGAAGATTTACGCAAATCGATTTGTCTCCTGTTGAACTTTGACTAGTTGCCACACAAACACCTCCCTGACCACTCATTGGGCAACCCTCATACAGCATTAAACCAGTATATGTACCAGTAGATGAAAGATCAATTGTTATCAATCCAGATGATGAAGGAGTAAAAGAATACACCACATCCTCGCCTGTGTAGTATGATGTACTCGAACAAACTATTGCATTTGAGCTTGTAATATCATTTACAGCACCACAAGTTGTTGAGGTTTCGCTAAAAGGTAATGATGATATTGCAGTATATCCTGTACCTAGTCCAGAACACGGATAGGTAACTGTTATTGTTATCTCTTCTGTATTTGTGCAACTGCCATTTGTTCCTGTAACAGTATATGTTGTAGTTGTGTTTGGATTAGCAATCACATTTGCTCCTGTTGTAGTGTTTAAACCAGTTGCCGGACTCCAAGTGTATGTATATGAAGGTGCAGCAGCACTATAAGCAGATAATCCAACTGAGCCACCATCCAAGAATGTAATAGGTCCATCTGGTGTTATTGTTATTGGGTCAGCAGTATGAACAACTTGAACAGGTACTCGAGCAGAAATACAAGTTCCGCCAGTAATTTCAATATCATAGAAGAAGTAATAGGAATTGGTACTTGAATTCCACCAGCCAGCGGTTACATTTATAGCACCACTTGGTGATGGATAAGGGAACGAAGTAGTAAAATCACGTATCAAACCAGTAATGCCTGTATAACTTTTTACAACTAACTTATAATTTGTTCCAACAGTAACTCCAAAACCTAGGTTTACCACAACAGGAGTTGATATCCCAGAACCTGTAACATTAATTGCTGATGTACTAGCAATTTCTATTCCTGCATCATTTAACAATGCAATTGTTATCGTTCCTGTACCAACAGGATAAATTTTTGTTGAAACCAAAGTAAAGTCTTCTGTTGCATCAAACATAATTCCCCAATCAGTAGTAATAAAACTGCCATCAGAACCATCGGCGTTTGTACTACCACCGTTTTCAGTTCCTCCACCAGTTGTTACCGCAGCAACATAGTAAGTTGTGTTTCCGCTAAAAGTAACAGGGAAAGGAGAACCTGTACCAATAGATGAGCCGCCAGTTGGTACATTATACCAATTTAACGTACCGTTACCAGTAGCAGAAATGTTTCCTGTATTTTGGCAAGTTGTTAATCCAGTTGTGCCTGTAATTTCAAGATTGAGACTTGTGAAATTTCGCACAGCACATCCAGCATTAGCACCAGCAGTATTATATGGTTCGATACGCCAATAAAACAATGTGTTGGCAGCAAGATTTGCAATATCATAAGTTGATACATTGCCAATATCGGTACCATTAATCATATTTGTTGGCGGATTGTCTGTTCCAAAGTAAAGTTTGTAACCTTCGGTATCAAAACCAGTAGATGCGGCTGTCCATTTCAAGTTAACAGAACCTGGACAAACACCTGTTTCGCCATTAGTAGGGGAACTATAAGTAACGCAAACTGGAGGAGTAATAGCAATACATGAAATTGTGGCTTCCCAACCAACCTCCATATTAGAACCATCGGATGTAAATTCGAAAGTCATGTTTTGACCACTTGAAGTGATTGTTCCAGGACTTGTTGTTCCACTAAATGGACTTCCAGCAATTTGAGGGTAAGTGTCGTTCGGTCCATCATAAATATAAAGATAATCATAAGTAGATTCCGCAATAAAACTGCTAAAAACAAACTGTAAAGCAGAACCCGGAGTAGCTGCAGAAAAGGTTTTAATATATGATTCTAAGTTGCCATAGTCTCCAGCCGCTCCTCCCGAATCATAGAAACTACCAGAACAAGCAATTACGGTACTAGGATCGGAAATAAGATAAATGTCTTTGATTGTTCTGTTGCCAGTTGGGTTTACCACAGTAGGAGTTTTAATTTCACCACCAACAGTAATTTGATTGCATCTAGCATCAACCACATTATCTATTGTTGCACCAGGTTTAATATCGTAAGTTAACCAGAAATAGTTTGTCCCAACATCAAGACTTACATTTCCTGTTTCCTGTGATAAAATAGTTTGCTGTTGTTGGTGTATTTTGTCCAAATAAAGTAGCTGTAGAAAATGTATTATTAGTGCCGGTATAATATATCTTAGCACTATTAAGAGTATTTATATCCAAAATATCTGTTGATCCAAGCGCATTAAGTCTAATAGAAGTAAGATTTAATGGATTTGTTGAACCTGTTGTAACGACCTGAATACAAATAATTTGCTGATTAGTTGAGCCGAGGGAAACATCTGTTGTAACTGGTTGAGTGGTTGTTGATGAAGTATAGGTCATATAAGGAGCAGCGGTTGTAAAAGTATAAGGACCAGACCAAGTGCTGTTGTCACTTCCGCCGCAATCGGCTCTAACATAATATTCGTAATCTGTTGAACCAGTTAGTCCAGTAACCGTATATGAATTACTTACACTAGGAAAATTAGGTGTACCTGTTGGAGTAAAACCACTTAATCCACCCTCGATATCCCAAACAGTTGCAGAGCCATTTTCTGTCCAAGATAAAACAGCTTCTGTTGGAATTGTTGAACTAGCTGTTAAGGCTGTGGGAGCCGGGCAAGTTATGACTTTTATTTCTATATCATCAATAGCAGCAGGAGGTTGTGTTCCGCCTGAAGCATCATTTTTCCAAGTAAATACTAGTCTCCAAATTGCTCCAGCATAAGTAGCAGCATCAAGTTGGATGTTTTCTGTTTGCCAAGTTGTTTCTTGATTTAAATATGAACCTAACTGTCCTGAGTTTAATAATACACCTTCTGCAGGTACAGTGCTTGGTGCAATTATATGCACTCTTATATAGTCATAACTAGATTCTCCATCGGCTTTCCATTTGAATTGTAGATTGAATGGATTGCTACCTGCTGGAAAACTTATATCTCTATACAAATGAACTGTTGTTGCTGTATGTGAGTAGCTATTATTAGTTCCTCCATCATCAGATATATAGGCAGAAGTTGTACCACTGGCTGCAGTTGCTGTTCCAACTTCCCAATGGTTAGTCTCAGAACCGTTAACGACAGTCCATCCTGTAGGCCAAGATTCAAAGTCTTCTGTGTATGTTAAAGTTCCTGGTACTTGAGTCGTTGTAAATTCATACGGACCTACCCAAGAACTATAATCTCCACTTCCACAATCTGATCTTACATAAACATAATAAGTTGTACTTGCAGACAATCCTGAAATATTATCGTTAACATCTCCAGCAATAGTGGTTCCATTTAAAATCAATCCTGTTGCTCCGCTACCCACAGCACCGCTGGTTCTTATTTCGTATTGGTAACCATTAGCTGGTGCAGGTGAAGCAGCTGTCCAAGAAATTGTGGCGGTAGTAGTTGTAACCGCTGAAGAAGTTACTGCTGTTGGCATAAAACATGTTGGTGGAGTCCATGTGTAGATTTGACCAGTAGCTGGTTTTCCCGACAAATTTGTTGTCTCAGTCACACTACTGGCCGAAGGGGAACTTCCTGTTCCATTCAAAGATAAAAAATCACCAGACGATGGTCCAGCTAATCCTATAGACGCTGAACCATTATTTACAGCTCCACTCTCTTGGCGATACACAAATTCAATTTTATTACTAGTTTCATATAGTTTTACTTGGAAAGAAATAGTTTCTCCTGAAGCCCACCAATTCCATTGCCAATTGAGCCATTCAACCGTTAAAATCCTATTTGGAGAAGTTCCAGTTGTTTTTTAGGATGCAGAACCAGATCCACTAGCTCCATCTAAGTCATCCCATAATGGGGCTATCAGTGGTCGATGCGTAGTAGCAACAGTATTTAAATTATTTGACAACTGTGAGGTTGTCGAAAGATTAAACGATAAATACCCATCTGAGACAACTTTTACATTTGTGTAATTTGTTCCACAAAAATTAAAGGTAAAACCTATAGGAATATTAACAGATGTTTTAGCGTCTCCTAAAAAGTCGGCACATGAAGTAGTAGTTGCAACACAAGTACCACTTGAAATTGCAGTAAAAGTTCCGGTTGATGAGGCAAACGAATAAGAAGCTGCTTGTCCCCACACCCCAACACTAAAAAAAATGCCAATTATTAAGCCTGCTATATTGTAAAAAATCTTTTTCATAATTTTAAAATTTGAATTTGTGGAATTCTCGATTTACTTTTTATAAAACCTATTATAAAATTCTGCTAATTCGCGTTCGTGTTTTTCTATAGCGGCTTTGTCATCGCCCATTATCTTTGGGACATCTGGGTGGTGAGCCATCCAATTATTAAAGCGTTTCCTATAAGCATTCTCTTCGGCTTCGGAGCAACCCTTAGTGTATTCAGGTGGGGAGTCGTAGCAACTTGCATCGTATTTCCGCATTTGTTCATAATTGCGTAAATCTAACACATCCACAAATTGAGGATATTGCTGATACCATAATTTTAAGTTAATATTAAAATTGGCAATGTCCTTTTCAGCAGCACCAGTTCGAATAAACTCAGGCATCTTGTACTCTGCACGGAAATACTTGATTAAATCGCGACGATAAATTAAATCGTCGTAGCCAGCATCAGTTGTTTCTACGTGCTTTATCGGTATTCCAATCGATTCAGCTTGTTTAATATTAAAATCAGAAATTTGGTTCTGGGCAGAACATAAAAGTGCAAAAAATAAAATTGCAATAACTAGTAATAACCTTTTTTTCATAAAACTGCTTTTCTCATTTATTTTACTTACAACAATCACAAAAATACAAAAAAAGTATGAGCCAGTGTCTTGAACTGCTTTTTTATACAAATATTCATCACATAACCCAGACAACTTAGAACTTTTCTAATACTTTATCGTACTTATCCTTATTTTACAACTTATTCAATAAAATTTTTG
>CAYNKH010000126.1:0-8307 GCA_964397745.1 uncultured Bacteroidales bacterium
AAGTCGTCCAAATACGACCTTTGGTTTGCATATTCTATGCTTAATTTAGTCCATTTATTCATTTTGTAAAGATAGTAATTTTGTTCAATACTCTGTCTTTTCAGCCTTGCTGCTAACGTTAATATATACACAACAACTTCCTACAACATTTCCTTAAAGCTCCTTATAAGTATGAAATTACAACACATATATTTATCTATAATGCTCATTTATTTATTTTGTAAATATACCAACTGTAAATTAAATAACGAAAATTTTGTAGCAAAATAATGAGATATTTGTAAATGTGTTTTGTGGAGATGAGTTTAAGTAGATAATGTGCAAAGTAGTTTGGTGGATTTTCAATAGTGCGATTTCTTTGCAATGTTCTTGCGAACTCAACATTATACATAAATGCTGTTTCAACCAGGAACAATCGCTAGGTGCTGTGCACCGCTCATATTCCTATTTGTTAGCTACTGGTTTTCATTTTTATAATTGTCAAAATTGACCTCATTTGTTTTAAAATAAAGCCAATCAGATGTTCCAATGGAATTTTTATTCTTGCTTACAATACTACTATGAACTTCAATGTAGGCACCATGCGTAGCAGATAAAATGTTATGCGTTTTTCCATCAATTGAAAGCTTAATATTAATTGCTCCCACCTTAACCGCAATATCTGGGTCATAAACCATTTCCGATAATTCAGTTTTAATTTTTTCAATCTGCTTATTCGTTAGGTTAAATGTTCCTGAATTATTAGACATTTCAACTTTGTCCAACTTTTCCATGTCAACCAAGTTTCCAAAAGTCAATTTACCATTGGTTTCGTTATTTTCATTCTTGTTTGTGCAACTGAATGAAATCAGCACCAAAAAATATATAAGTGGTTTCAATTTTGTCATATTATTCTTGTTGCTAACGGCAGTCCGTCTAAAAACCACCCGTTTTTCTTAATTTTGGTCAAATATAAGCTATTTTAAGATATGTTTTGTGATTTTACATACTGTTTTTAGAATGTTGTTCAAAAAAGATAATAGCTTAGGGATTGATGTGCTGAAGTTTTATAAGGTGTTATTTAGCAATTAATATAAAAGCAATGTTCCCAAATACGCTTTTAGGACATCTTCCTCAGCTCTTGAAATATAGTTCGGGATTATTTTCGAGATTCTTTCTACATCAAACTCAAAAAACAAATCACAGATGGCGGTGCTGTTCAACCGAGAATCGAGGACGAAGGACGAGCTCAACGGATTGTGTTGAGCGGAGCCGAAACGGTTGGCGGCTATGTATTGGGCGTATGATACAGATTTTACTGTCTTTTACGCACTTAGCAAAACCGCTGATAAATTAAATTGTTAATAATAATTTTTCTTCTGTTGCAAATATAGATAAAGTTTTCCTAAAGCGGTTTTGCGGATGTTCGGAATTAAAATTACTTTTCAAAGTTCCTACAAACTAAGCCTTATACATAGTTGCTGTTACCGTTTCGTGCTTTTTTTAACTTGGACTATTAAATGTTCCATTCGATTTAATTTTATCAATGAGAACCTGTATTTCCAATGGCTTTTTCCAATTTCTATGAATCATTCGATGACAATTTGAACATACTGGTATTAAGTTTTTAATAGCATTTGATAATGTGTTTTCAAGGTCTTCATCTTCGTATTTAAATATAGGCTTGGTATGATGTATTTCTATAAATCCTTTTCCAATTTGCTCTCCATAAAAATCATGGAAATTGAAATTACAACAATTGCAATAAATTTTTTCATCTTTTGTATAATATGTTATTGCATAATTCCTTAAAGTACTTGAACGTTCATAAACAGCAACCTCTGTAAGTTTTTTTGTACCTTCTTGAATAATTACATTTTCATCAAAAGTTTCAATTTTTTTCTTGTTTTGGTTTTTTTCTACTTTTCTAAGATTTTCAGTGAGGTCTGTATAAGTAAAATCATTTATTAATAAATATTTCAATATGTCTTGATTTGCTTTTAGATGTCGTTTGCCATCATTTGTAATTTCAACATAACCATTTCTTGGACTACCGTGATATTTTGCATAGCCAAATCTTTCAAAAGTGCTATGAGCTCGAAGATTTCTTACTTTTTGAGAAAATTTATCATCATTTCTGCCACTCAAAATTGCCAAATCTTCTCCAGTTGGTTTCATTATTTCACGCAATTTTTCTATTAATTCACTGGTAGTAATAATTCCATTATTTAAACTCATTAAATATAATGAGGGGAGAATCAATTCAGTTTCTGTAATTCTTTTAGCCATAATTAATAATTTGTAATTAGTAAGTGCTCTACATTTTTATCGTTTCTATTCATAAAACTTACAAGATATTTTTTGTCAAAAGATTGAATGTTTAAACCTTTGTTGTTATACAAATTAAAGATAAATTCAGTATTTTTTATTATCATCATCCATTTGGCATTACATCTGTTTAATAAATAATTTGCTAATCTTATTTGGTCATTTTTAGTAAACTCATTTTGTGCATATGTACTAAATTCACTATCGTAAGGTGGGTCTAAGAAAATAAAGTCATTTGTTTTTGGTGTATATTGTTTTAAAAAATATTCAAAATCTAAATTTTCGATTATTGTAATGTTGAGTAAAGATTTGAGCTCTTTTGTTCTGAGGTAGTTAACTTTCTTAGAAAAGTTTTTATTATTGTATGCTATTCCACCATATGGTACATTAAAATCACCTTTAGAATTATATCGAAACATTCCACTATAAGCAAAATTTCTAATAAATAGAAAAATTGCAGATTTAAAAGCACTATTGATTTTATATTTTTTTGTATTGTTATAAATATGACGGAAGTGCATATAAAATGCACTTTTAAAGGCTGTTTCAATATTGTCTAAGATATCATCATCGGGTAAAAGATATTTTTCTTTTTCAAGTTGTTTCATTCGTTTAATTTTCCGAATGAGGTTTATTTTTATTTCTTTTATGAAGTTTTCAATATTAAAATTGAAAATTGAAGAAAACATACCATTAAATTCTTCAGCATGCTTTAGTATAAATTCAAATAAAATGTTTTTAAGTTTTGTTTCTTCAATTATGTTTTTCGAATATTCTTTGTACGTGTTTATAAAAAAACTTTTGTTTTTCTTCGTAACTAACGATAATAAATCCCAATTATGAATTATTTCATCAATTGCTTTGAAAAATAATATTCTATCATTATTAATTATGCTACGATATAGACCAATAAGTTCTTCAGATTTATCATTAATGAAATATTTATTCGCTTGTAATGCAGTGTAAACAGCTCCACCACCAACAAATGGCTCATAATAATCGTTAAATTTTGCTGGCAAATTTGGGATAATATATTTTAATTCTTGTTCTTTGCCACCTGCCCATTTTACAATCGGGTAAAGTTTTCTTGTCTCACTATAATTACTAATACCAAGCCCAAGTTGATTATATGTTGCTATAGGTTCTTTCAAAATATTTTTCATATTACAAATTTAATCATTTTTTTCAATAATCTATTAATGTCTTGTTTTTCTGTGCATGAGCGGTAACTAGAATATATATATAATCCCATACAACATTTCCTAATACTCCTTATATGTATGAAATTTCAATACATATATTTCCCAATAATATTTATTTGTTGTGTTAATATACCAAGTGCAAATTAAATAACAAAAAAAAATGTAGCACAACAATGAGATATTTGTAAATGTGCTTTGTAGAGATGAGTTTAAGCTAGATAATGTGCAAAGTAGTTTGGTGGATGTTCAATCGTACCTAATTTTTCTTAATTTTGGTCAAATATAAGCTATTTATTTAAAAGCTTCCGCTTCATTGCTCAATACACTATCATTATCATATCCATTATTATCAACTGTATCATTAATGATTTGATTGACAGACTTGAATTTTAAATCCTTAGAAGATTCATTGCTTTTGGGATAATAATAGACGGTTTTGTCTTTGCCAGGGATAAGGTTAAAGAAGTTATCTGAAAACCTTCCGTTACCGTTTGTTACATATAAATAAATATTTTTGATGAAAACTTTTGGCTTTAAAGTTATTTCCCAATGATTTTTCTTCATTTGGATATTAAAAACAAAATCGGGCTCAGGTAGCGAAAGGTTTTTATTGTCTCCCAAAATAAAACTACCAGAAAATATTTTATTATCCGAATCTAAATCTGTAATTTCTATTGTAAGAAACGCATCATCTTTATGATTTGAAATAATACTGTCTGGTGTGTGGTAAAACTCTGGTTTTGTTGTTCTTAATAAATCGAGAATTATATTAATACTATCGGCGTGTATAATTTCTCCCGAAAACTTACGTAATTCAATAACAACTTTACTGTTGGTTGTTTTGTTATTATGATTTGTGATTAAAACTTTTGCTTTATCATTATTTAGGTGAACTGAAGCATGGATGTTTTCAAAAGATTTTTTTGCAAAATAGTAAACTGCTTTTGGTTGTAGATAATAATCAACTGCCGACCACGATGTTACGGGCCAACAATCGTTAAATTGCCAAAAAAGACTTCCCATGCAATACGGACGAGCTCCTATATGTGCATTAAAAGCGGCTTGCATTCCTTCGGCTTGCAATAATTGACTCATATAGACATAGTCCTCAAAATCTTCTGGTACAGGATAAGTTCTTTGCATATATGAGTCGATTGCCTCAAAACCAAAAGGATGTTTTTGATGATGTTTTAGATTTTCGCTATATAAATATAAGGAATCTTCGGGAATGAATTTTTTAAGACTCGTCATTGCAGGCATTCCCTGAAATCCATATTCGCTCATAAATCTCCCAGTATTTTCGCGGTATTTCTCGAATGGCAGCATTCCCCACCAAACGCCCCAATAGTGGTTGTCGCCGTGTGTAACAGATTCTTTGTGTCCCCATCCAAAAAATGGAGAGCTTGGAATATAAGTTCTATTATTATCAATTTCTGCTATGGTTTTTGGAATTATACGATGGAATAAATCATCGTAATCTTTCCAAATTTCGAGAGAATCTGTTTCCGAAAGGTTAAATTGCTTTTGCCAACCCCAGTCGAACCACGCATTGCTTATTTCATTATTTCCGCACCACATTACAATTGAGGGGTGATTATATAAGCGTTTTACCTGATATTTTACTTCTTCTGTAATATTATTCGTTATTTCTTCGTCAAGCGGATACATTGCACACGAAAACATAAAATCTTGCCATACCATGATGCCGAGAGAGTCGCAAATTTCGTAAAATTCATCATTTTCATAAATTCCGCCTCCCCAAACACGTAGCATGTTAAAATTCGCCTCTTTTGCAAGTTCTAATAGTTTTAAATATCTTTCATTTGAGTTACTGCCGCTAAAATATTCCGCCGGCACCCAATTTGCTCCTCTTGCAAAAACAGGAATCCCATTTAAAATAAAGTAAAATTGTTGCCCCGAAGCATCATTTTCGGTAACTAACTCAATATTTCTGATACCTGTTTTTATAGAATGGGATTCTACTCTAAATTTTGTACTTACTTCTACTATAATTTCATAAGTTTTTGATTCTCCCATACCATTGCACCACCATAGTTGAGGATTGCGAATGTTAAACTCTACAGGATAAATTGATTTGCCTTCATGAATCTCAAGTTTTTGATATAAGGTGTCAAATTCATTTGTAGGACTATATATTTTAACATTTCCATTGTAAAAATTTTCGGATTCCAGTTCGATGTTGGCCGACATTACAGCCATAGTATCTGAAATAAATTTTTGCTCAAGATTGACATTTAAAATTCTTAGTTTCTCCCATGAATTTATGTAAACATCTTTATAAATACCGCAGGTTTCTAATACCGGAGCCCAATCCCATCCATACTGATATGGTGCTTTTCGGGTAAATACTCTATCGTCTGGTATGGCGTATCCTTGTATATCAGCTTTTTGGGCGTTAATTTGAGAACTCGGATAAAATATTAGTTCAATTTCGTTATTTTCTTGTTTTAAAGAATCAACAATAGGAAAAACCCATTGGCGATACATGTTGCTTGTGCTACCAATTGTGTCGCCGTTAAGGATAACATCACAATAAGTATCTATACCATCAAAGACAATTTCGAGATTACGATTGTAAAATAGTTTCGCAATTGAGAATTGTTTTTGATAATGCCATTCGGTTTGACTTATCCAACGCAAGCTGTCTTCATTTGAATAAAAAGGATGGTCAATCAAACCGTGTTTAAAAAGATCGGTATGGATGTTTCCTGGAACACTTGCCGAATACCATTGGTCGGTTGCAGCATAATAAAATTTCCAACCTTCATTTAAGGGAATGGTTTTTTTTGTAGATTTTTGATTGCAAGAAATTAATGTTGCAAAAGATAGAATAGTTAAGATTAATATTATCTTTGAAGCTGATATTTTAAAATTATTCATTATGCGTAAATATGTATTTCTTTTTGTCAGTATTGCTTTTTTATTGTTTTCGTGCAAAAATAATGAAAACTATTCGTTTGAGAACAATATTATCCCAAAACCTTTAAATCTTGAAGTTAATGACGGCTTTGTAAAGTTTGGTGATAAGATTTTCCTTGTGTTAAACGATGATTCGCAGGATGCTTTGCGATTGAAAAACTACATATCAGATTATTTGTCTCCTTGCAATATTAGTGTTGTGAGCGAAGAGCAAAAAGGTGGAGTAAATTTAGTTTTAACTCTAATTGAGGCTCAAAGTAAAGAAGGATACCATCTAAATATTGAAGATAATAAAATCGAAATCAGCTCATTAACTTATAATGGATTGTTCTTGGGATTTCAAACATTAAGACAATTGCTTCCTCCAGAACTTGAAGCTGGTAATGCTCCTGAATTAATTAGACTTTCGCATATTAAGATTTATGATGAGCCACGTTTTAATTATAGAGGAATGCACCTTGATGTTTGCAGACATTTTTTTACTGTCGAAGAGGTTAAATCGTACATTGATTTACTTGTGATGCACAAATTTAATGTTTTTCATTGGCACTTAACAGAGGATCAGGGCTGGAGAATTGATATAAAGGCTTATCCAGAACTTGCACGTGTTGGCTCGCAGCGAAGTGGAACACTTATAAAGAAAAATTGGGGTGAATATGATGGAATACCGTATGGTGGATATTATACACAGGACGAAATAAAAGAAGTTGTAAAATATGCCGAAGATAGATTTATTACAGTAATTCCTGAAATAGAAATGCCTGGTCACGCACTTGCTGCACTTGCTGCTTATCCAAAGCTTGGCTGTACTGGTGGTCCGTATGAAGTTTCTAAAACTTGGGGTGTTTTTGATGATGTGTTTTGTGCTGGAAATGAAAAAGTCTTTGAGTTTCTTGAAGCTGTGATTGATGAGGTTATTGAACTTTTTCCTAATTCTCCTTATATTCATATTGGTGGGGACGAATGCCCAAAAACAATGTGGGAAACTTGTCCAAAATGTCAGTTGCGAATGAAAGAAGAGGGGCTTGCTGATGAACATGAACTGCAAAGCTATTTTGTGCAGCGAATGGAGAAATATATAAATGCAAAAGGTAAGCAAATTATTGGTTGGGACGAAATATTGGAAGGTGGACTTGCTCCAAACGCAACAGTGATGTCGTGGAGAGGCGAGGAGGGAGGAATTGCAGCAGCAAAATCTGGGCATGATGCTATTATGACTCCTAATGGCTATTGCTATTTTGATCACTACCAAAGCGAAGACACAGATAATGAGCCTTTTGCTATTGGTGGGTTTACAAACTGCGAAAAAATATACGGCTGGAATCCTGTCCCTGAAAGTTTAAGCGATAAAGAAGCAAAACATATTATTGGTGTACAAGCAAATGTTTGGACTGAATATATTCTTGACTTACCGCATGTTCAATACATGGTTTTACCACGTATGGCAACACTTAGCGAAGTCGCTTGGTCAAAACAACGCGATGCAGAATACTCTACATTTAAAAAACGCTTGCAAACAATGTTTGTTAGATACAACAATGCTGGATATAACTATGCAAAGCATGAGGTAGAGTAGAGTTACTAGTGCATACATTTTTGTTAGTATAAAATATTAACATCCCAAATTGCAAAAAGTAGTACAGATTTCACTAAGGAGGTACGACCGCCGTGGAATTTCCTGTTGCATTATATTTTTTTAATAGGATTCCCAACACTACAACCCACTTGAAAGGCGATGCACTGCGATGTGCTGTGCCCTACCGAAGTGAGCAACGCCGAAGTGTCGAAGTGGTAGCTTATTGTTTTACCTTAAATCCGCAAGGTTTTTTTTATCCATGTTTTTTTGATTGATTTAGTC
>CAYNKH010000127.1:0-8266 GCA_964397745.1 uncultured Bacteroidales bacterium
GCTCCCAGATCTTTCTGTAGTTTTGTTATGACAAAAAAACATAACTACAATGAATAAAACTACACATTTTTTTGGAACCTCCGTTTTCGGACAGCTGATTTCTTTAATTGATCCCAAAATCATATCAGAAAGTGTCCAAAACCCCCAATCAGACTATTATGTATATAAATTTAAAACCAAAGATTACTTGATAAGCATGTTATTTAGTTCGTTTGCAAAATGTTCATCACTACGTGAAGTTTCCGGTGCTATGCTTGGTTTGGCAGGTAAGACGAAACATTTTCAATTGAATCACATACATAAAAAAAGCACCTTTTCAGATGCAAATAAACGGCGAGATGCTGATGTTTTTGGAGTATCTACAATAAACTTCTTAAAAAACACGGACATTTTATCTCGGACAGCAGGATTAAAGACGTGATAAATAAGCAAATAGAAATAATTGATAGTTCAACCATCAGTCTTTTTAAGGATATTTTAAAATGTGTTGGACGTAAACCAATAAATGGTAAAAACAAAGGAGGCATAAAACTACATACGGTAATAAACGTCGATGAAACTGTTCCGAAAATGATATGGTTTAGTAGTGCAGCAACACACGACCATATGCTATTAGAAAAACTCAAATTAGATTCAAATACTATTTATGCCTTTAATAAAGACTACAATGATTACAAGGCATTTAGGCGGTTTACTGATGCAGGAACAGGTTTTGTAACACGTATTAAGGACAATGCCGCTTATGATATTGTTGTAGAAAATTTCATTACTTATAGCATACATTCTGGGGTTGAAAAAGATACAAATATTGTTGTAACAATCAAAGAAAACAACAAAAAGATGCCTTTGAAATTAAGAAAGTACAGTTTTATGACAGAGTGCTAAAGCGACGGTTTGAGTTTGTTACTAAGCTTTTTGAGATGCGTGCAGACTTAATCGCTGGAATATACAAACTACGATGGCAAATTGAGTTACTCTTTAAACAGCTCAAACAAAATTCCCCTCTGAAGTATTTCCTAGGCGATAATGAAAATGCTATTAAAATTCAGATATACTGTGCGCTAATTGCCAATCTTCTCATGACCGTTATCCAGAAAATGCTAAAACGCAAAAGGGCTTTCTCCAACTTGGTCAGCTTTTGTAAGATTCAACTATATTCATTTAATAAGATTTCTGGAAAATCCCGTCAGAGATTGGCAAAAACCCTATGATGAACTTGTGCAACCAACATTGTTTTGAGAGGGTTTACTTTTGAAAATGAAGAAAATGGCAGAAAACATCTATTGAAAATCAAGAACTTATATTTTTAAGGAATTATTTCTTATTTTTATCGAACAGTAATGATTATTAACAATATTACGTCCTAAATTAAAACTATACATTATAAAACTTTATCACTCAATATATTCTAAACTTATTTTAAGCTTATACTTAATATAATGCTAAGAGCATACTTTTCCTTATGTGCCTACTTTTTTCATTCTCACAACAGGGTGTCATATCAAAATAATCTTGAATTGGAAGATTCGAAAATAGATCGCATCATAAAAAATAACACAAGCCCTTTTGAGTTGATTTTTAATAAATACCCAACACAAATAAAAATGCTTGTATTTTTTCGCTTTTTCGTAGAAAAATTGTATTTTTACAAAAAAAATACGAATATGAAACGTGACGAAAAAGTATTTGAAATCATTCAAATGGAAAAAGAACGTCAGATGCATGGTATTGAGCTTATCGCATCTGAGAATTTTGTAAGCACCCAAGTATTAGAAGCAATGGGTTCTGTAATGACCAATAAATATGCTGAGGGATATCCTGGCAAACGATATTATGGCGGATGTCAGTTTGTTGACATGACAGAGCAACTTGCTATAGATAGGATTAAAGAATTATTTAATGCTGAATATGCTAATGTTCAACCTCATTCGGGTGCACAGGCAAATGCGGCAGTTTTTCTTGCTTGTCTTAATCCTGGCGATGTTTTTATGGGGCTTGACCTTGCTCATGGTGGACACTTATCTCATGGGTCGCCAGTAAATCTTTCGGGGATTTTGTATAATGCTATATCTTACAAAGTTTCGGAAGACACTGGATTGATAGATTATGATGAAATGGAAGCTATGGCTCTTGAACATAAGCCAAAAATGATTGTAGGTGGAGCATCAGCTTATAGCCGTGAGTGGGATTATAAACGCATGCGTCAAATTGCAGATAAAATTGGAGCACTATTAATGATAGATATGGCTCATCCTGCTGGATTAATCGCTGCTGGATTGTTGGATAACCCTGTCGAACATGCACATATTGTAACCTCAACAACCCATAAAACTTTACGTGGACCAAGAGGTGGTATAATCCTCATTGGAAAAGATTTTGACAATCCTTGGGGAGAAAAAACCCCTAAAGGTGCGATTAAAAAAATGTCGGCAGTTATCAATTCGGCTGTATTTCCAGGCACACAAGGTGGCCCTTTAGAGCATGTTATTGCTGCTAAAGCTGTTGCTTTTGGCGAAGCTCTAAGTCCTAAATTTAAAGAATATCAAACTCAGGTTAAAAAGAATGCCGATGTAATGGCAAAAGCATTTATGGATATGGGTTACAAAATAGTTAGCGATGGTACAGATAACCACTCAATGTTAGTAGATTTGAGAACAAAGTATCCCGAAATAACTGGCAAAGTTGTGGAAAATATTCTTGTTAAAGCTGATATCACAATTAATAAAAACATGGTGCCTTTCGACCATCGTTCTCCGTTTCAAACTTCGGGTTTGCGTGTAGGTACTGCTGCTATTACAACTCGTGGTCTTAAAGAAGAACAGATGGCACCAATCGTTAAACTAATTGACAAAGTTATTGCTAATGTTGAAAACGAAGATGTTATAAATCAGGTTCGCAAAGAAGTTAATGAAATGATGAAACCATTTCCTTTATTTGCATACTAAAAATACTACTTTGATGGGGCTTTGCCCCGTCATTTTTTTATATGTAATTTTATGTTAAACTTAATAATTGAAATCATGAAAAATTTAAAATTGACAACAAGTATTGTTTTAATTGCATTTATTGCAATGTTTTTTTCATCATGTTCCGATAATACTGCAAATCATATCCCAAAAGATGCTTTTGCTGTAATGGTTATTGATGGTAATGAATTCAACAAATTTGCTGATCCTGACTTCGTTAAAAACAACGAAGAATATAAAGATGCAATGAAACAAGTGGAAAAAGAAAGCAAAAAAGCTGCTGAATTAATCGAGAAAATGCTTAAAGACCCCGATGCTTCTGGAGTTATGCTTACAAAAAAAATGTATGCGTTTGCAACAGTCGAAAACAAAGAGATGGCGTTTGGGCTTATCGTTCCCATTAATCGTAAGCAATTAGAAGAAAACATAGATTTGATTGCAGAAGAGTACAACGTGCCGATTTCTATGATTATGGAAACTAAAGACGACATTAAATATATGGAACCCGAACAAGGAATGGCTTTTGGTTGGAATGACGATATATTTATGTTTGTAGCCGCCGAAAATGGTGAAGGATGTTTCGACCTTCTTCAAAAATATATGAATCTCGATAAAAAAGAATCAATAGTGACTGATAAAGACTTTAAAAAGTTTGACAAAAATTGTAAAGCCTTTAACTTATGGGTTTCGTCAAATGTTATTGATAAAATTGATTTAGAAATCGATGCAATCAAAGATTTTGAAGAGCTTACAGGAATAAAATTAGCTGGTAATTATGGTCATATACATCTCGATATACAAAAAGATGAAGTTACTTTCGTTTCTACAATGAAATTTAATGAGTCTATTCAAAATATTGATAAGAAAAAATTAATGGGTAATGCTGAAAAATTAATGACATTATTTGCAGATCCAATAAACGAAGGCATGAATTTGTTTGGCATGATGAACCAAAAAAATGACAACTGGGATGATGAGTGGGACGAGGATTTTGATGATTATGTTGGCGATTATCCTGAAATGACTAATGAGGAGTGGGAAGCTTTGTTAAAAGAGCTTGAAGTAGAAATGACTGAAGAAGAAAAATAGTTTTAGCTAGTAAGATATTTCTTACCAAAAACGATACGACCAACTGTAATTAAGTAGACTTTTTTTGTAAAGGAAAATTTAAAGTATGATGAATGACTGAGCAATTAGCTGAATATTTGATAGGACTTGACAAATATATAGTACAGAATGGTGAAATCGTCAACACTTTTTTGCTGAACATTCAATATCCTATGAGTTTTAAGTTGATACTTTCTGCACCTGAGGATTTAGACCAGAATTTATTGGTTGATATTAAAGAAAGTGAAAAAAAAACCTTAAAAATTAGTCTTCATCATCAAGACAATAGTACTCAAAACGGTTTGTTACGGATAGATTATAATGGACGACATTTTAACCCCGTTGATATTACCTCAACAGTACCTGAAGTTTTTAGACCATTTGCTGGACAGTGGTTCGATGATTATGTTGGTCATGTTCATTATGTAGTTGACGGATACAAACCTTTAGTTTGGGCAATACCTTTGGAATTCGATGACTTTCCAGTGAAGAAACTAAACAGTAGGGAAGATTACATACGAACCTTAATTGCATTTTTTAAGAGAATCAATCTTAAAACTACCATTACCTTAAACCAACAAATGAGAATATTATGACTTGGATAAATACATTAATGGAGGATTACTATGCTTTTCTAAAGGAAAAAACTTTAGTTACGGCTAGTAATTCTTCGGGTTGGGTAGAAATAAGCACTCCATTTGTTGGATTGTTTAACGATACAGTAGATATTTATGCAAAAAAAGAGGGTAATAAAATCATTCTTTCTGATGATGGTAATACACTCCGAGATTTGGAATTGAGTGGACTTGAAATTACTCGTTCACCAAAAAGAAAAGAAATACTCGACCGTATTCTCATCAATTATGGTGTGCGAACGAACAATGCAGAGCTGATTACCGAAGCAACCGAAAAGGATTTTCCGCAGAAAAAGTTGAACCTAATTTCCGCTATTTCTGAAACTGTCGACATGTATTATTTGGCAAGACATACCGTAGCTTCAATTTTTAAGGAAGATGTAAAAGCCTATTTAGATGAGCAGAAAATAATTTATACACCTTACTTTATTTCTAAGGGCAGCACAGGACTTGAATTTACTTTTGATTTTCAAATTGCTTACAAAAATGCTGAAATTGTGATTAAATCATTTAATTCTGTAAACAAAATGAATCTACCCCATTTCTTGTTCACTTGGGACGACATAAAAAATGTACGAGAGCAACAAACACAAAAAGAAATTATTGGATTAGCTATTATTAATGATATTGATAGAGAAGTTAGTGACGAATATCTGTCAGCACTTGACAATAAAGGGGTACAATACATCCTTTGGAGCCAACGACATACTCCAGATAATATTAGCAAACTTAAAATAGTTGCATAAACTATTAAATTTAGTCAAATCTGATAAAACAAAGTGAGATGATGAAAGATAAGCGAAAGAATTTACACATAAATCAATATCAAATAAGTAAAAGTAAGACTATAATAATAAAATATTTATGGAAATAAGATTTTCCAATATAATTCCTGTTCCAATACCTAAAAAAGACATTAATCAGTCGGAGGTATGGAACAGGGATGTTTGTTTTAATGCTGCGGAGATGATTTTAATATATGCAGATTCTGGTAAAGGTAAAACCACTCTTGTAAATATTATTTTTGGAAACCGAAAAGATTATTCTGGCGATGTGTTTCTTGACGGAATAAATGTTTCGCAAATGAAATATGATGATATTAGTGCTCTAAGACGCAATAAGTTAAGCTTGGTGCCTCAAGGTTTAGCCCTATTTAACGAATTAAGCATGATAGAGAATATCAGAATAAAAAATCGCATTTCTAATTTTAAAACGGAAACGGAAATCTCTGAAATGATTAAACTTTTAGGACTTGAGGGGTTTGAAAATCGGAAAGCTGCAAAAATGTCTTTCGGACAAAAGCAACGGGTATCAATAATTAGAGCATTGTGTCAGCCTTTTGAATTTATTTTGCTTGATGAGGCGTTCTCTCATCTGGATGTTGGAAATACAAAAATAGCTCTAAATTTGATTAAGTCCGAAGCTGAAAAACAAAATGCCGGAATATTATTAACATCATTAAGCTCGGATTTTAACGATGAGCTTATTAAATATCGAGTATAATGATTTGGAAAGTACTTAAAAATAACATCAAACCCACTCAAATGGCAGGCACTTTTTTAGGTATCATGCTGGGACTTTGTATTTTGATGGGAGCCTTGTCATTTTATCTTGATGTTAAACCTGTATTTGAGGATAAGGAAAGCTTTTGGAAAGATGAATATATTATTATAAATAAACAGATTAAACTAACCGACACATACAGTCAACTTAAATCAGACACAGTTTCTAAACCACTGTTTTCTAAAACCGAAATCGAAAACTTGCGTAATGAGGTTTTTATTAAAGATGTTGCCGAGTTTTCTAATTGCTCATTTATGATAAGTGCGTTTAGTGAAAATGACGGTCCTCTGTCAGGCTTTTATACTGATTTGTTTTTAGAAGCCGTTCCCAATAAATACATAGATGTTAATTACGCAAATTGGAAGTGGGAAGAAAACTCTGATTTTATTCCAGCTATTTTACCTAAAACATATTTGAATCTCTATAATTTTGGTTTTGCTCAAAGTCAAAACTTGCCGCAAGTCTCCGAAGAAGGAGCAGGGTTGGTGAAATTTACAATTATGATACAAGGGCAAGGCAAAAAGCAAAAGTTTGAAACCCGAATTATTGGATTCTCCGACCGAATTAATACCATTTTAGTACCCGAAGATTTTATTAAATGGGGAAATGAAAATTTTGGAACCGAAATTGACCCAAAGCCTGGAAGATTAATCGTAATTGCAAATGACCCATCAAGTCCTGATTTGTTTAAGTATTTTGATGAGCATAAGTATGACGTAAATAAAAACCAATTGAGTAATAGTAAAGCTCTTGCTTTTTTAAAAATTACTACTACTATTGTTTTGATTATTGGTTTGATAATAATTAGTTTAGCTTTCGCTCTAATGTTTATTTCGGTTCAACTCTTGCTTTATCGAAATAACGATAATATCCGAAAATTAAGCATGTTAGGTTATACCATCAATAATATTTCGTTACCATACAACATAATGCTTGTCTTGTTTTTCGTTGTTAGTTTTGCTGTTGCATTGATACCGCTTTTTATTTTTAGAGATTTTTATAGCTCCAATTTAATGTTATTAGGTTACGAAAAGTTTAATACTATTATAACAAATATTATTATGCCTGGAGCTGGTTTTGTAGTGATTATAGTAGGTCTATTATTGCTTATGGTTCGTACTC
The DNA here is from genome assembly GCA_964397745.1 of uncultured Bacteroidales bacterium. GTDB lineage: Bacteria > Bacteroidota > Bacteroidia > Bacteroidales > ML635J-15 > Bact-19. Next base: position 7,394 of record CAYNKH010000127.1, read on the forward strand.
AAATCAAAAAAATTATTTATTAATTCGACAGCAACTAATCTAATCTCTATGATTTAGGAAGTTATCTATAGTTGTTCGTAAAATAAAATTGCAAATTGAAAACAACAGAGTTCTCCCGTTGGTCGAAATGACTTGTCTTTGGTGGTCATAAGTCGGCGACATGCGAGTTGCAAAATAAAGGTACATTATGGAATTTATAATTCAACAACAAAAAAGAATCTCGATTTACAATTTGTACCGGTAAGTATCGAAGACATTGAGAAAAAGTTAAAACCAAAAGAAACAGCTCAGCAGGTTATCATGAGAGTTACTGGCTATAATGTTTGTCAATGTCCATTTTGCAAGAAAGGAACCATGCGTAAAATCAAAGAATTACCACGCATACGTTCACCTGGCAATAATCTGCCAAATCTTCTTTTATTAAAATTACAGTAATTGCTTTATGTTTTTAATTTGCTTCATATTTTATGAGGTAAGGAATCCTATGCTCAAAAAGTTTAAATTTGCTCAAAATATTACACAATTTATAAATTTGGGTGAAACAAAGACACATCATCAAACTCAAAAAACATAAAACAATAAGTATCAAAGCAGAATTTTCTAACCCAATCCAACGCAAAACCCTCGCAAAATACATAGAAATTTAAAAACAAATAACAGATGGCAGGTGGCGGTGTAGTTCAACCTGTATTACTCGCTGGGTGCTGCGCACCGCTCATATTACTGTTTATTATGCACTGGCGTTGTTTACGTCTTCTTTTACTGTCTTTATAATAATTTGTTGCATTTCCATTTCCACGTGCGTTGGGGCAGCCATTCTCTTTGGCAAGTTTTGGTTTGTGAGTTAGTTTGTGCGACTTGACAATGTGTATG
>CAYNKH010000128.1:0-8247 GCA_964397745.1 uncultured Bacteroidales bacterium
CAATGACTAATGCTAATGGATTAGTAAGTGTTTCAATTGGCTCAGGAACAACAACAGATAATTTCGAAGCTATTAATTGGGCAAATGGTCCTTATTTCATCAAAACAGAAACCGATCTAACAGGTGGTGAAAACTACACTATAACTGGAACAAGCCAACTATTAAGTGTACCTTATGCTTTACATACAAAAACTGCCGAAAACGGTCTTATGGATGGAACTACACCAGGCGAAATGCTATATTGGAACGGTACAGCATGGGTAAGCTTTGCAGCAACAGAAAACGATGGAGCTACCTTGCAACTGATAGGTGGCATCCCCACATGGGTAGGTGAAACATCAACAACACCACCAACTCCAATAACCAACCCCACCACTGGAAAGATTTGGATGGATCGCAACCTTGGAGCTTCACAGGTAGCAACAAGCAGCACCGATGCCAATGCTTATGGTGACCTGTACCAATGGGGGCGACGCACCGACGGACACCAAAGCCGAACATCAGGTACAACCACAAGTTTAAGCAGCAGCGACACACCTGGGCATAGTGATTTTATTATCTCAGATAATAGTCCTTACGATTGGCGAAGCTCGCAAAACGACAATCTGTGGCAAGGAGTAAGCGGCATTAACAATCCCTGCCCAAACGGTTACCGCTTGCCAACAGGTGCTGAATGGGAAACAGAACGCACAAGTTGGAGTAGTAATAATGCTGCTGGATCTTTCGGTTCTCCTCTTAAATTGCCAGTAGCGGGTTACCGTATCAGAAGCAATGGTTTGCTCCATAATGCAGGTACTCGCGGCTACTATTGGTCAAGTAGCGTAGATGCTGCCAACGTTCGACACTTGTACTTCAACAGTAGTAGTGCCGACATGTACAGCGACAATAGGGCGAACGGCTACGCTGTGCGTTGCATTAAGGACTAAATAATCTTACATAATGTAAAATAGTTCTCCTCTTCATTAAATCTAAGTCTCATAACAAACTATAGAAAGTTTTTACATTTTTAATATACCAATTATAGAACAAAATGTTTTCACCTTTATTACATCAAGTTTTAATTCCGTTTATTATTGCAATTTTTTTAGCAATAATGATGGGAGGAAGTGGAACAGCCCCTGCTTTTTCAGCAGCATTTGGAGCTAATGTTATTAAAAAAAGCTTAATTCCAGGACTATTTGGAATAATGGTTTTCCTTGGGGCAATAATCGCAGGAAAAGAAACATCAAACACTATGGGGAAAGGTTTATTGTCACAGGAAATGATGTCATTTACAGTTGTTTCAATTATACTTTTTTCGGTAGCAATTTCATTATTGATTGCAAATTTAGCAGGAATACCTCAATCGACTAGCCAATCAACAGTGTTATCAGTAAGTGCAATAGCAGTTTATTTAGATTCCCTAAATTCTGATAAATTATTTTTAGAAATCATCCCAACTTGGTTTATTCTACCTGTAATTTCTTTTATTCTTAGTTTTCTTTTCGGCAAATATATTTATCGCCCAATGAGACGGAGAGGATTAACACAAGAACGAGCTCAAAATGCAAACCTTAAACCGATTTGGAATGGTTTATTAATTGTTATGTCGTGTTATGTGGCATTTTCAATTGGAGCAAATAATGTTGCTAATGCTGCTGGGCCAATTGCATCAATGACTGCAAATGAATTAAATATCACAGGGAGCGAGAATTTTATTGTAATAGTAATATTATCTACACTGATTGTCGCACCAAGTTTTGCAATAGGAAGTTCTATATTTGGACATAAAATTTTAAAGAATACAGGTAAAGAAATTATATTATTTGGAAAATTTGAAGCAGTAATAATAGCTTTTGTATCAGCTAGCTTACTATTATTTGCATCTTTAACTAAAGGAATTCCAACTTCATTGGTACAATTAAATGTTGCTGCCATTCTCGGAATTGGTGTTGCAAAATTAGGTGCAAAAAACATATTTAAAAAGACAAAAGTGAAAAGATTTTTTGTAATGTGGTTAATATCACCAATACTTGCTTTTACATTGTCGCTTACACTAATATTTATAGCAGATAAATATGGTCTTTTGTAATATAATAATAAAGAGGCACCTCCCTCAACTCCTAATAAAAATCAAAAAATCTTTTACAAGCTTTTCAAAACTTTATTAACTTTAAAAACTTTAAACTTAGAAATTATGAAAATTAGAAATTATGCAAAATTAATATTAAGTTTACTTTTTACTTCCTATTACCTGCTTTTACCATTTAAGTCTTTCACTCAGCATAATATAAAAGGAAAGTTCCCTCCATTGGCAGGACAACAAGTTAAATTGGTTGGTTTTCAAGATTTCGACATTTATACCATCGATAGTACCAAAGTATCAGAACAAGGTGATTTTACATTAAATTACTCCGATAAAGACTGGGGCATGGGTTATCTAGCAGCAACAGATAATAAAGCCTATTTTGTAGTGTTGACCAAGGAAGATATTCAGCTAAAAGGCGAAGTTTTAAGCATTCCCGAAAGTACTGAAATTTTATCAGGAACAGAAAATCAGTTATTTGTACAATACGTCACTGAGCACCCCAAACGTGAACAAGCATTAAGTGCCTGGGTTTATCTACAAAAAATTTACACGGCAGATTCTCTTTTTGCCAATCATACACAACCACAACAAAGTATTGAAACCGAAATGCAACGCATAAAACAAGAGGATATCAATTATCTAACAAATTTAGATTCTAAAACTTATATTTCTTGGTTTTTACCCAATCGTAAATTAGTAAGTTCAGTTGCAACTATTGCACAATACCGAACTGAAGAAATTCCAGCTACCATCAATTCCTTTAGAAACATAGATTACACCGATGCACGACTTTACAAAAGTGGATTACTAAAAGATGTTATCGAAAGTCATGTTTGGTTAATCGAAAATATGGGACAACCATTGGATACCGTTTACAAAGAATTAGGAATTTCCATCGATTGCATATTAGCAAACTTAGTAAATAACGAAGAGACATTCAACCTAATTACCAAATATCTATTTGATGTCCTAGAAAACCATAGCTTATTTAAAGCAGCAGAACATTTAGCTATCAAAATCCTAACAGACTACCCCAATGTAGCAAATACAATTTTTGCTACAGAATTGGAAAGATATAGACACATAAAAAAAGGTAATATCGCTCCCGATATAGCTTTTGCTGGCGAAGTTTTCCAAAGCGGTTCTAAAATAAATACGCCTAAAAAATTATCAGAAATTCAGACCTCCTACAAAGTAGTCATATTTGGATCTAGCGGGTGTTCCAATACCGCCAAAGAACTAAGTCAAACAATATCTCTATACAAAAATTGGAAATCACAAAACGTAGAAGTTGTATTTATTTCACTAAACACAGACAAAACACTATTTAAAAATTTTACTAAGGTTTTCCCATTTATAAGTATGTGTGATTATAAGAAATGGGAAAGTAAAGCCGTTCAAGATTATTATGTCTATACAACGCCTACTATACTTCTATTAGATAAAAATCATAAAATTATACTACAACCTAAATCTATTAGTCAACTTAATAGTTGGATAGATTGGTATTTGGTTCAGGGAAACAAGTAGCTAAATTTTAGAAGAGACTAAAGAATAGTCACACAATAAACGTAAATACAAATAACGAACTTCGACAGGCACTGCATTTTACCATGATACAATGCATTCAAAAATTAATTATTATGCTACACTAGTACCACAATCAGATCTCTCCTGCATTCAAATTCACAAACCACTCTATCATAGCTTTAATTCCCTCAACAACTTCGGGGCAACATTTTAACATAAAATTATTGATACTACTATTACCATTTTGAATCATGTTTACATTATCAAGTGCAAATTGACCGTTAAAATTTACATAGGCTAATCTGGCTAATAGTTCATCATCTTTATGTCCAAAATCAGTTCCAGGCAACATAGCGACACCAGTTTCTTTAAGAAGTGCTGAACACATTTGAGCTGATGTTGTGATTTTACGATTTGCAAGTAATTCTCGATAATATGAGAAATCTGGGAACAAATAAAACCCACCATTTACCTGTGGTACAACGATTTGTGCATTAGCAAGTTCGTTTCTAATATATTTAGCCATTGTTCTTAATATCAGTCTGGAGTCCTCTAAATATTTGTCAATTGCCGGACTTCCATTAAATGCTGTAACAGCAGCAAATTGTATAGGTGCTGAAGTTGATGTGTAAGTTTCACTGGCAACAATAGCCATTGCATCACGTAACCAATAAAGTTCCTTAGGAAAGATAAAGGTCCCCAAGCGCCAACCTCCTGCACCACACCATTTGCTTAAACCTGTGCTAATTATTGTTCCTTCGGGATAAAACCTTGCAATTGAAACATGTTGTGCCTGATGGTGCAATAATCCATAAATTTCATCAGAAACTAAAATAACTTTGTATTTTCTAGCCACTTTTGCAAGTTCTTTTAGTCTTTCAAGTTTGTATGTACATCCAGTTGGATTTGATGGATAATTTAAAATAACTACTCTTGGACGGTCTGGGTCGCCTTTGCAAATTTCTTCGAGCATTTGTGGCGACAATCTATAACCATCTTCAAGTCTTGTGGGAACCCAATGAACATGACGTCCAATAATGTATGCCTGTGGAAAATATGACACCCAACTTGGTGTTGGAATTATAAGATCTCCATAATAAACCAACTGTAAAATAAAAATAAGCTCTTTACTACCTGGACCTATCAAAACATCATCAGCAGTAGCTTTTACATACTGAGTTTTAAGAATAAAATTTGCTATTGACTCCCGTAATGCTGGTAAACCTTTTACAGGCAAGTAATCCTTTTCGGCAGCATGTTTTTGCAAGCTCTCCACGACCTCTGCTGGCACAGGAAAAGGAGATTGCCCAAGACCAAATTTGTAAACTTTTTTACCTTCTGCTCGCATCTTGTTACTCAATTCATTTATTGCCAAAGTTGCCGAAGGCTTTAATCCACGCACATTCAAATTAAGATTAATCGGATGATCTTGTTTTTCAGTTTTGCTCATAATAATAATCTTTTCTTTGCAATAAAAATAAGAAAAATAATAATAGAATAGCAATAAATGGTGCAAATTGTTGTAAAACAGATTTATCTTTAAGAGATTACAAACAAAACAACGATTCTTTTCGCATTTTTTCAAAAGTATGCTACATCCAGGCTTATTTATCATCGTAAAATAAGACTATCGAAAACAATTTGCATTATCATTTGTTTCGGTGTATAATTGCAAACTTTTACAAATTATAAATATTATTTATGAAAAAAATTGTTTTTATTCTCTTGGCTGTTGTTTTACCCACCATATTAATATCTCAGGAGAACTCTAAATCTTTAAGCTTTAAAGACAATGCCTACGTCAATATGGGTAATGTTAATTATGAATTTACAAATCAACTTACCGTTATGGGTTGGTTAAAATGGACCGTTTCTCCTGCGGAGGGACAAAAGTGGGCAAATATTATTACCATCAACAGTAGTAATCGCAGTGATTATGGCCAGTTTTGGATACAGCACAATTCTGACAATAAAAAACTTGAATTTGCCTTGCAGTTAGAAAATGGTCGTCAGTTTGTTTGGTCAAACACTGAAATGGAAAAAGACAAATGGATTCATTTTGCTGCCACCTACAACGGAACACAACAAAAGTTGTACATTAATGGAGTAGAAGAAGCTCATAAAACTCGCTCAGGTAAGATTAAAAGTTTTGAGCCTGAATTTACACTCACAATGGGTGCTTGGGCAGCAGCAGGCTTTTCAAGAAATTTTGATGGCGAACTTGACGAAATATCAATTTGGAACAGAGCTTTGACACAAACAGAAATTCGTTCAATGATGTGCCAAACAATAATAGTACATGAGGCTGGGCTAGTTTCTTATTATTCCATGGATGAACTTCAAGCTGCTTCGTTAATAGACCCAAGAAGCAATAAAAATGGGCAGATTTTAAGAGCAAACCAAACAATCAGTACTGCACCAATTGGTAATGCATCTGTTTTTACTTATTTCGACGGTGAAGAAACGATATACAGCGAAGCATGTTCAGGTCACCCTTTATGGAATGCCGAAGATGTTTATGAACGAACTGCAGGTGAAGCTGGAACACAGGTATTAATAGTTTATGAAGATAAATTATACAGAATGGCAGAGGATAAATGGTGGTCGCAAGGAGACATTCCAGGACAAAGCCCAATATGGCTACATTATGCAGACTGTGGAACAATGATTGACTTATGCCAATTTGCAACAGAGTGGGATTCGGATATTAATTATCAAAGAGAACATGCAGGCGAACAAATCTTGGTAACACGCAATGGAGCTTTATACGAACTCACTATTGGAGAATATTGGTCAAAAAACCATCCTCCAGAAAAACCTCAAAACAGTGAGTATTGAACATATATCCAAAACTGTTATTTATATCAGCAACCTACTTGCGGAAAACATAATGAATGGCAATCAGATGTTACATACCAAAAAACTAATCAAGCAGAACAGATAACAGTATTTTATAAAAACAATATTTACACATTAAAAGCTTGGCATTCAGCTAATCACAAACCTGATGTAAATCCAGATAAATGGGAAAACACAGGCGTTTGTGATGATTTTAATAAAAGCATTAATATCGAAAACGCACAAAAAAATTATGGTGGGTTCGAAGATGCTTTGACACTTAATGCAATTGATTATTCAATAAAAATCTCAGAATTTACTGGAAAACCTATGGGCATACATATTTATAAAGTGAACCAAACAGAACATGATTCTAATATTGCAACATCAGAAATCATAGGAAATAATTATTGGGGAGTTTTTATTGTTGGCGGTGATAATGTTAGATTTAAGTATTCTCATACACTAAAATTAAATCCTAATTTAACTGATAATGAATTCCCAAATATGGCATACAGAGCCAATACTTTAGACTCTTGGCATCCACAAGCAATCACAAGAAATATTGAAAACACTTCGGGATACTTTAACTCAGACGATACATTTAAACACCGAGAATATGCTTTAACAAAAGACAATTCATCAAGCCTACCAATAGAACTTCTATATTTTAATCCAGAATGTGGACAAGATAATGGTGTTGATATTAAATGGAGTACGTCTGCTGAAATAAACAATGAATATTTCACGATTTATCGCTCCCTTGATGGAAAAAATTGGGAAGCAATCGCAGAAATAAATGGAGCAGGAAATTCTAACAATGTAATTAATTATGAATATCACGATGTAGAGCCAACCGCACACGATACATATTATAAACTTGCACAAACTGACTATGACGGCAGCTCAAAAGAATTTAATATCGTTGCTATTTACTGCAAGTATAATCATAAAGAAATAAAGATTTTCCCAAATCCAGCAGTAGATTTTATTAATCTGACTTTTATTAACGAACATCACATAGAAGCCCCTTTAACCACTTATATATACAATAGTGCGGGGGTTCTAGTGCATCAACAAGAGTTTTTCTCGAATCCAAATTATAATGAATGGAAAATTAACTTACCATCACATTTGAATAATGGAACTCACTTTATTCATGTAAAACTTGGCAATGATTACTTTTACACTAATCCCTTTATAATTAACAAACATTAATTATTTTAACTACAACTATAATGAAAATATTTTTATTAGCAATTGGAGGATTATTTGTTTTATTTATTCTATATACGCTTATTATGGCTCGTCGCATGAAAAAGAAACCAGCAGATGCGGATAACGAAAACATAAAAATACTTACTGATCAGAGTTTCGATAACCAAATAAAAAAGGGTGTAACACTTGTTGATTTTTGGGCATCATGGTGTATGCCTTGCAAAATGATGATACCAGTATTAAATGAATTATCACAAGATGATAGTCATGATGCGACAATTGCTAAACTTGATGTTGATGAAAATCAAAAAACAGCCGCAAAATATGGCGTTCGTAGTATCCCGACATCAATAATTTTTAAAAATGGTAAGGAAATAAAAAGATTTGTAGGAGTTAAACCAACGCAATTTTTTGTTAAACAAATCAAATCTATTTAAACCAATTTATTTTTTGACAGACGAAGCCTTACAGGCTTTCCGCTCTTATCAACAGCAGCCATTACAAAAATGGCATTCGCATGTTCTCTATTTTTTGGTACATCCTTAAATCCGCAACAAAGTTATTAACAAAAGCAGTCAAAACACTGTGTATAA
>CAYNKH010000129.1:0-8243 GCA_964397745.1 uncultured Bacteroidales bacterium
ATATTAAAAAACATTTTTGTATAGACTCTTTTTCGTAAATCTTTTGTTAAAATCAACTAATACGGGGTTTTCTTTAGATAATAACATTTCGGAGTTATACGCTCACATTTACAAGCTCACTTCTATAAAGTGCATCACTCCTCGCTCTGTTTCTTCGATACAAGCTTCGTTCCTCAGCTCCCGCAGTTACCTAACTTTTTTATTCCTCACTTTAGCACATACGAAACACATCAACATCAAGAATTCGCAACTCCACTCTCCCAACTGCCCCCCCCAACCACTTTTTATCTTAAATTACACTCTCTTTGCGTTAATAATTCTTAATATAGTGTTAAAGCATAAGATTTTCACAATTTTAATACTTATTTTTGAGAAAACTTAAAATATTTTAGAAATGAAATTATCATATTTAATACTTTTGATGCTTATACCTTTTTTCTTTTCGTGTAATAATCCTGAAAACAGTAAGAAAATGGACTTTGAACTCAAGTATCCCGAAACTTTGAAAGGCGATGTTGAAGATGAGTATTTTGGAACAATGGTTAAAGACCCGTTTCGTTGGTTAGAAGATGATAATTCTGCTGAAACTGCCGAGTGGGTTAAAGCACAAAATGAGCTTACTTTTGCTTATCTTGAGACTATCCCATATCGCGATAAAATGAAACAACGCCTTACAAAAATATGGGATTTTCCCAGAGAATCAGCTCCAGCTAAAAAGGGCGATAAGTTCTTTTATTATCGAAATGATGGTTTGCAAAATCAGTCCGTACTGTTTTACAAGAATTCTTTAAAAGACGAGGAGGTAGAAATACTTGATCCTAATACTCTTGCTGATGATGGAACCGTTTCGCTTTCTGCAGTTTCAGTCTCGGATGATGGAACTTATCTTGGTTATGCAATTTCGCGTGCTGGTAGCGACTGGCAAGAAATATTTGTTAGAGATATCGAATCGGGTAAAGATCTTAGCGAACATTTAAAATGGGTGAAATTTTCTGGTATTTCATGGTATGAAAATGGGTTTTTCTATAGCCGATATCCAGAACCTACAAAAGGTCAGGAGCTTTCAGGCGTAAACACAGATGCAAAAATATATTATCACGAAATTGGTACAGATCAGTCAGAAGATATTATGATTTATGAAGACACGCAAAATCCTGAAACTGGTTTTTATGCAGGAGTTACCGAAAGTAATAAATATCTTATAATTTCTGCAACGGTTTCAACTTCGGGAAATGCCTTGTTTTATAAAGACCTTACAAAAGAAAACTCAAAGGTGGTTAAACTAATAAATGAGTTTGATAATGATTATAGTGTTATTGAAGAAATAGATGATGTACTTTACGTCTATACAAATTACAATGCACCAAAGTATAAAATAATTAAGATTGATTTAAAAAGCCCTTCAAAAGCTGCATGGCAAGATTTTATTCCCGAAGATGAGGGCGTTCTTGAAAATGTTAGTTATATTAATGGTAAATTTATTGCAACTTATATGATTGATGCACACTCTGCCGTTAAAATCTTTGATAAAACAGGAGAGTTTCTTTATGATTTAGACAATAGTGCAATTGGAACGATTAGTGGCTTTAACAGTGAGCGAGATGACACTTTTACTTTTTACACTGTTACATCATTTACTGAGCCTGCAACAATTTACAAATACGATATTGCGAATAACAAATCAGACTTATACTACACTACAAAATTAGGTGTTAAGACGGAAGATTACGTTACAAAGCAAGTGTTTTATCGCTCAAAAGATGGAACAAAAATCCCTATGTTTATTGTTCATAAACAAGGAATTGCTTTAGACGGCAATAATCCAACTTTGCTTTATGGTTATGGTGGATTTAATATTTCGCTTACTCCCTCTTTTAGTCTTAGTCGTTTGTTGTGGCTTGAGCAAGGAGGAGTTGTGGCTATTGCAAATTTACGTGGTGGAGGCGAATATGGTGAAGAATGGCATAAAGCTGGTACTCTACAGAAAAAGCAAAATGTTTTTGACGATTTTATTGCAGCAGCAGAGTATCTTGTTGCCAAAAATTACACTTCTTCAAAAAGATTGACTATTCAAGGAGGCTCAAACGGAGGTTTACTTGTTGGAGCTGTAATAAATCAGCGTCCAGATCTTTTTGCAGTAGCTTTGCCAGCTGTTGGTGTTATGGACATGCTTAGATATCACGAGTTCACTATTGGACGTTATTGGGCAACCGATTATGGTACAAGTGCCGACAATAAAGAAATGTTTGAATATCTTTACGCTTATTCTCCAGTCCACAATATTAAATCAGACATCGAATATCCTGCTGTAATGGTTACTACTGGCGATCATGACGATAGAGTTGTACCTGCACATTCGTTTAAGTATATTGCAACATTACAAGATGTCTATAAAGGCGAAAATCCTGTTTTAGTACGAATTGAAACTCAAGCAGGACACGGTGGCGGAAAACCAACAGATAAACTTATTGATGAAATTGTAGATCAATATGCATTTGCTTTTTATAATATGGATTTTACGCCGGTTTATTAAAGTGATTAAGTTAGGTCTATTTTATTTGTAAATACCTTTTGAGTTTACTGTTAAACCAAACTTAAAAGTTTTATAATTCCATAAGTTTTAAGAATACTCTTCTTTTATCTGTTTTCAAAGTCAGGTAAAGTAATTATACCTATTTAACATGAAATATATTTAACTATTTATTTTTACAATCTTCAAATTTTAGGATATCACCCAGTTAAGGTAAATTTAGTCTTTTTTAAAAACGAAACAATCAGATGCAGAACTACTCTTACGTATCAACACACACTAATTATATTTTTCCCCCATATCTTTAACAAAAAGAGTAGCAATACCAGCAATAAGGAGCATTACACCGCCAAAAACAAGAGTGTAAATAGCGTGTTGATTGAATAAATGTTTTGTAATAGCACCTAAAATAGTGGCTGCAAGTATTTGAGGCAAAACAATAAAGAAATTGAAAATCCCCATATAAATTCCCATTTTATGTTCGGGAAGTGCAGCGGTTAAAATCGCATAAGGCATTGATAAAATACTTGCCCAAGCAAGTCCAACACCAATCATTGGAATTATCAACATGTCAGGATTGCTAAATAAATATATTGATGACAGACTTATTCCACCAATTACCAAACAAATGGTATGAGTAATTTTGCGAGAAGTATATTTGGCTAAAACAGGTAATAAAAATGCAAATAAAGCTGCGGCTCCGTTATAAACGCCAAATAATACTCCAACCCAATCTGCTCCGTTGTTGTACAATACCGATTTTGTGTCAGAAGTTCCATAAATATGGTCGGTAACTGCCGCGGTTGTATAAATCCACATAGCAAATAAAGCTAACCATGTAAAAAACTGAACTACAGCCAATTGCTTCATGGTTGAGGGCATTTTTATCAAGTCAGAAAACACTTCTACAAGTCCATTTTTTGCATCTTTAAATTTTCGCATTGCCCAGCTAATAAGCATAAGAAGTGAAAACAAAAGCAAAATCCCCGCAAGAATATAAATTTCTTTCTCTAAGTCTTTTAAATACACAAAAGTAAAAGTAGCTATGCCCAATACAGCAAATATTCCGCTTAATTTAATAAATGAGCTATTTTTTGCAAACTCATCCGAATAATTCTGTGCTTTTCTTTTTTCTGCATTTGCGGCTTCAAATTCCTTAACTTCTTCTGGAGAATATTCTTTTGTAGTTAAAACCGTTACAAGCACCGCCACAAAATAGACAATACCACCTGTATAAAAAGCCCATTTTACAGAGGGTGGAATTACACCTTCGGGAGCAGTATTTGGAATCCCAAAAACATTAGTAAGAAGATAAGGCAATGCAGATGCAACAACCGCTCCTGTGCCAATAAAGAAACTTTGCATCGCAAATCCTTTAGTACGTTGCTCATCGGGAAGTAAATCACCCACAAAAGCTCTAAAAGGCTCCATAGAAACATTTATCGAAGCGTCCATAATCCACAACATACCAGCTGCGATCCACAATGTTGGGGAATTTGGCATTAAAATAAGTGCTATTGATGCACATATTGCCCCTGCAAGAAAATATGGTCTTCGTCGTCCAAGTCTTGTCCATGTATTATCGCTAAAATGTCCAATAATTGGTTGAATTATCAAACCGGTAATAGGTGCAGCAATCCAAAGTATGGGAATGGTATCCATTTCGGCTCCAAGAGTTTGAAATATTCTGCTAACATTCGCATTTTGTAATCCAAAACCAAACTGTATCCCTAAAAACCCAAAACTCATGTTCCAGATTTGCCAAAAACTTAAACGTGGTTTTCTTTTCATGAAAACTATTTTATCAATATTACAATTTTATCATTTTCCCACTAATAAGAGAACTACCAGTTCTTATTATATAAAAATAATTACCTGCTTGGTTTTCATCTGTAAGTAAAAATTCAAATTTATTTCGTCCTTTTAAGGCGGCATAAGGTTTTTGCTCTATCAACTGCCCTGTTGTATTAAATATTAAAATCTCAACATTTTCGGCTTGTTTTAAAGAGAATTCCACAACAAATCTGTCATTAAAAGGGTTTGGATATATGGTTGTGTTAAAAATATCGCCAATAATTCCAGGCACTAAATTTTCGTTTGAGGCAGTATCAAGGGTAAAATCAGGAATACTTAGCCTTTTATCAGTATAAATATGAAATTCGCCCGGTTGATAATCAAAAGTAAAATTTTGCTCTTCAGTCATATTTTCATCAATCACAATAGTATCTCCAGTAAAATAATCGTACCATTCTCCAGCATGCGAAAACTCAGGCCAAACAGATTGACTTACAACATTAAAATTTCCTAAAACAACGACTTGCATTTCGGCGTTAACATATCCGTCATCCCAAAGCCTAATTCTTTTATCATAAGCGGCAGTACTCATTTCGTAATTTGATGTACGGAAAATATTATAATCAGTTTTTAGATCTATTAGAGCTTTATAAACTTTATAAAGATATTGCCTCTCTCCTTCTTTCATATAATCCCATCTTGGAGGTTTTTTCTCTGTACGAGTAGCTCCTGGGTCTTCAATTCCCGGCCAATTTATAGAGTAATCATAACCCCGTTCTCCAAATTGCCAGAACATTTTTGGACCAGGAACTGTAAAAAAGAAAGCAGCTACTTGTCCCATTCGCTCCAATGCGGTTTCTTTATTTTTAGTAGAGTATATTGTGTCGTTTCCTACAACATTCACATTACCATAAGTATAACATTTGTACATCAAGCGTTCTTCGTCATGCGACTCCATATATCCTACTAAATTATGTTGTCCTAAACTATTTCCCTGATAATGTTTGTATGAAACTCCAGATTCGAAGTCAGAATTATCGGGATATCCCATTGCAGCTTGCGAGTACTGTTCATTTGCAGCCATTCCACACCAAAGCATAAAACCGTAATCTGACAAAGCTTTTTCTTCGTCAAATCCTGCAAGATGTTCTAAAATCATATATGTGCCAGGATGTTTTTGCCAAACTCTATCAGCTAATCTCTTAATATTATTGACTCGCACAACATCATAATTTCCCCATGCACCAACATCTGTCCAATTTATATCGCCATTTTCGTCATATCCAACTGTAACAGTATTTGTAAATCCTTTTGAAAGATCAAGTCTGTATCCGTCAATATTATACTCACTAATCCAATAAGATAAGACTGAGTCCACAAAATTTTTGGTATAAATACTCTCATGGTCAAAATCGTTATGATATCCGTAAGGATGTGGAATTAACTCATTAAACCATGGGTTTTGCCATGTAGGTCGCTGTTTTTCTTTGTTGTAATACAGTCGTGCCATTGGATTTTGTCCGCTAGCATGATTTAAGACCATATCCACAATAACTGCAATTCCGTTTTGATGACAAACATCAACAAATTCTTTTAACATATCCGAAGTCCCGTAACATTTATCGGGAGCAAAGAAAAAAGCTGGCATATAACCCCAACTATCATTTCCGTCATATTCATTAATAGGCATCAACTCAATTGCATTTATTCCAAGTCCAACAAGATAGTCGATAGAATCTAACACAGTTTTATATGAATGCCACAGATGCCAATCGCGTACGAGCATTTCGTAAATTACCAAATCTCGACTATCGGGTTTTTCAAAATCTGTAACTTGCCATTGATAATCATTTCCTGTAGTCTTAAACACACCCACCATTTCGCTTGTTAAACCATTTGGATAAGAAATTAAATTGGGATAAATAACCTGATGAATTTCATTATCATTAAACGGGTCTAACAACAATTTGCTGTATGGGTCTGCAATATTTATATCAAAATCGACTAAATACTGAAATCGATATTCGGTATCAGCTTCTAATCCGTCTAATCTATACCACCATCTTTCTCCATCGGGGGTACGATTACATTGAAATTGAGCTTCGATTTGCCAATTATTAAAATCGCCAATCATATAAACACGCTCTTTCCACGGTGCATTAAGACAAAACACAACAGTATTATCATCAATAATATTTATTCCGTCAATAATTCCTGCTGGTAAATTTGCGACATTTACAGGCTGCTGCACTAAATAAAAAATGCTGTCCACTTGTGTATGACCTCCCGACTGATAAACAAATTTAATCCAATGTTTACCGGTACCTGCGGCAATAATATTTGTAGTAAAAACAGAATCATAATCTTGAGCAATCAGATTACCATCATGAAAGATATTTATCATTCCTTGGGCTTTGGCAGTAACGGTTACCTCAAAACTTTCGCCCGAGTTTGGTACTAAAGGAAAAATCATTGGAGCAGTAAAACGAGCATATAAATCATTTGTCCATAATGGCAGATAAATATCTGAACCATCAGAATTCTTTCCAGCAATATCGCCATCTTTATCTCTAAACACATAACAAATATCTGTTACAGTTTCGCTTTGATGTATGCTGTAAAACTTTTGGGGTTTAATTCTTATTTTATGGATATCTGCACCAAGATTTTCCATCATCAAAATAGAATCGCCCTCTCCCCAAGCAGCAATTTTATGTTTCCAATCATTTTGGTTTATACTTAGATTAGTTAACAATCCAGTATGGGCATAAACTGTATCTTGCCCAACAAGCAATCCATTACCTTGCGAAGCATCATAATAAACAGTTATTGTGTCATTAATTGTAGGATAAATAGGTTCCCACGAAATTACCTGTGATATTACAATAAATGGAAAAAATAAAATTCCAATTATTAAAAATAAATATTTTTTTAACATATTAATTACTGTGTTTATATTTTTATTTAATTACCTGCAATCTTTCTGTGTGAGATATATAATTATCTAATGATATTTGCACCATATATATCCCTTGATCAAAACTCAAAGTATTAATTTGATGATTATACCAGCCCATATTTTGTGCGTCATAAACTTCGTGCAAAACAATTTTACCAAGTGTATCAAAGATTCTAATTTGCACATCAGTATTGTTCTTGATTATTTTAAAACTCAAATTAAATTCATTATTTGCTGGATTTGGATAAATTGTAGTGTTATCGCTCAATGTCATAATTTCGTCAATTCCAGCTTCATGAATATCAACAGTTATTGCAGGGAATTCAGGTCCCAAGATTTCAGAGCCTTGTTGCACTTTTGGATCACCAAGTATGTCCACCAAAAATAAGTCTTTACACAATTTATCTCTTCCAGACGAGGATCCATCAATATTTCTGAATACCATCCCCATTGTATAGGGTTTTCCACCTAAATTCACATTCCATGGCATTGAAGGCACTGCACTTGTTTCACCAAGTTCGGTACTAACATCTGCACTACTAAAATAATCTTCAATAATAAATTCAATAGAATAAACTCCATTACCGTGTGCTGTCATTAAACCCACACCATCGTCCTCGGCAATATCGCCCCAATTTCCGACAACATGCTGCCACACAAGCGATTGAAAAGGAGTAATTTGTGAAAAACAAAAATTCTGATTTTCAGTTTCTGAGGAGCAATCTCTTACATCTCCTGGCAAATCGCAAGTACATAAACCTAAATGAGCATAAACTTTTTCCCAAGTAGCAGCTATTCCTCCACCGCCTCCCAAACTACAGCTTGGGTTTTCCATAAGTTTTGTATCTAAAATTAATTTACAATAAGTTCTACCTGTCCATGGAGTTTGAGAAAAAAGCATTGCACTTAAAAGTAAACTTACAAATATCAATAATGTCTTTTTCATGATTTATTATTTTA
>CAYNKH010000130.1:0-8110 GCA_964397745.1 uncultured Bacteroidales bacterium
ATAATTAATTACATAATATCACAATATAATACAAATTATAATGTTCTAATACATAAATTTTAATAGCATGATACAACTCACTAACAAACACTTAACAGACGAAAGTGCTGCATTCATTATCTCGGATAAAAAACAAATTAAAGACATTCAACTATCAAAAGTCGAAATGCATTTTGCAGAAAAAATGCTTGATAATAAAGCAAACTTCGTCCATATTAATTCATTTTACAAATCATCATTTATTTTATTAATAAACTCAGAAAAAGATGAGTTTACGCAACTCGAAGACATCAGGAAATCTGGAAACAGAATAATCACAGAAATTAAAGAACTAAAATTAGAAACAATTAATATTGTAAATTTAAGTTCTGAAAATTTCACTTACGCCCTTTGCGAAGGTATAATGTTAAGCAAATATGGATTTCATAAATATTTTAAAGACAAGGCAGAAAAGACATCTTCGCTTAAAGAAATAAAAGTTGTTAGTAGCAGCACCGATAGCACCAAAGTTGATTTACTAAACGCACTTGTCGAAGGAGTTTATAATGCTCGCGATATTGTAAATGAACCTCTTTCGTTTATGACTGCCCAAAAGTTATCACAAGAAATTGAGAGAATAGGAAAAGAAACAGGTTTTAAGACAGAAATACTCGATAAAAAGCAGATAGAAAGCCTGAAAATGGGAGGTTTAATTGCCGTTAATCGAGGAAGCATACACCCCCCAACTTTTAGCATAATGAGGTGGGAACCCGAAAATGCAATTAATGAAAAACCCTATGTTTTTGTAGGAAAAGGACTTGTATTTGATACTGGCGGTATAAATCTAAAACCAAGCGGTTATCTTGAAACCATGAAAAGCGACAAATCTGGAGGTGCAACTGTAATTGGTCTTATGGCTGCAATTGCAAAAGCAAAACTACCAATCAAAGTAATAGGATTAGTGCCAGCAACCGATAATAGACCTGGAAACGATGCTTATGTACCCGAAGACATTATAACAATGTTTGACGGCACAACCGTTGAAGTACTAAACACCGATGCCGAAGGCAGAATGATACTTGCCGATGCTCTCGCTTATGCAAAAAAGTATAAACCTCAGTTAGTTATTGATTTAGCGACTCTTACAGGTGCAGCAGTAGTCGCTGTTGGTGAAAGCGCTACCGCAGTTATGGGAAATACGCCAAAAGAAATCGAAAATTTAAAAGCAATAGGTTTCGAAGTATGGGAAAAACTCGTTGAACTTCCACTATGGGATGAATATAAAGAACAATTAAAATCAAGTGTAGCCGACTTAAAAAATATTGGAGGAAAATACGCCGGTGCAATAACAGCAGGTAAGTTTCTCGAACATTTTACAGACTACGACTGGATACATCTCGACATAGCTGGACCAGCATTTACCGAAAAGGATGATTCATACAGAGGAATAGGCGGTACCGGCGTAGGTGTTAGATTACTTTTTGAGTTTCTGAAACAAAAAGCTAATTAACAATCGAAAATTAAATAGACTATTAATCAGACAATACCAATAAAAAAATGAGCAGAATAAAAATAGGCATCACACATGGAGATATTAATGGAATATCTTATGAAATAATGATTAAAACTTTGAGTGAAGCACGTATGTTTAATACGTTTACCCCAATAATATATGGAAGTCCAAAAGTGTTGGCTTACTACAAAAAGGCTCTAAACAGCAACATCCAAACAAATAGCATAAACTCAACAAAAGAGGCAAAGCCAAAAATGCTAAATATTATTAATTGTAACTCCGAAGATGTTCGTGTTGAAATTGGCAAATCGACCGAAGCTGCTGGTTTAGCATCATATCAGGCACTCGAAAAAGCCACTGAAGATTTAAAAAACAATGATATTGATGTTTTGGTAACCGCTCCAATAAACAAAAAAAACATTCAGGCAGCAGGATTTAACTTCCCTGGACACACCGAATATCTTGCAAAAGAATTTAGTAACGATGAACATCTAATGATACTAATGAACGATATTATTAAAATAGGTGTAGTTACAGGGCATATTCCAATTAGAGATGTTGCATCAACCATTACAAAAGAGCTGATTTTAAAAAAGATGAATATCTTAAATGACTCCCTAAAAAACGATTTTTTAATTAGTAAGCCTAAAATTGCTGTTTTAAGTCTAAATCCACACTGTGGCGATAATGGAGTTATTGGAAACGAAGAAATAGATGTCATAGTTCCAGCAATTGAAGAAGCTAAAGAAAATAATATTTTAGCGTTTGGTCCTTATCCTGCCGATGGTTTTTTTGGAGCTTACGAATTTAGAAAATTTGATGCTGTTCTTGCAATGTATCACGATCAGGGATTAGCTCCTTTTAAAGTTATTGCTTTTGAAGATGGCGTAAATTTTACCGCAGGATTACCAATTGTACGAACATCTCCAGCACATGGAACAGCTTATGACATTGCTGGAAAAGACAGTGCCTCTTGTCAATCGTTTCGAAATGCCTTATACCTCGCTGTTGATATTTACAGAAACCGAAACGAGCAATATCAACTTGAGAAAAACGCTCTAAACTTAGAAGAATTCACAGATCTTAGTAAAATAAATAAAACAGACGACTAATGGCATTATACACAAAAGAAGAAGCTCTCGCTTATCATAGCGAAGGGCGAAAAGGGAAAATCGAAATAGTGATATCAAAACCCTTTCAATCTCAAAAAGACCTTTCGTTGGCATACACTCCTGGAGTTGCCGAGCCATGTCTTGAAATCGAAAAAGACCATAGCAAGGTTTATGAATATACCGCAAAATCAAATCTTGTAGCGGTAATCTCAAACGGCACTGCAGTACTTGGACTTGGAGACATTGGTCCCGAAGCTTCAAAACCAGTTATGGAAGGCAAAGGATTGCTTTTTAAAGCTTTCGCGGACGTTGATGTATTTGATATAGAAATTAAGGAGAAAGATTCACAAAAAATCATAGAAATAGTAAGCTCGATGGAGCCTACCTTTGGAGGAATTAACCTCGAAGACATCAAAGCTCCCGAATGTTTTGTAATTGAAGAAGAGCTAAAAAAAATCATGAAAATCCCAGTTTTTCATGACGATCAACACGGTACTGCTATTATTTCGGGAGGAGCACTACTAAATGCACTCAAAATTGCAAACAAAAACATCAACGAGGTAAAAGTCGTATTTAATGGTGCTGGAGCAGCAGGAATAAGTTGTGCAAGATTATTTAATTCTCTCGGCGTTAAAAAAGAAAATATAGTCCTTTGCGATTCAAAAGGAGTTGTTAAAGAAGGAAATCC
Organism: uncultured Bacteroidales bacterium; assembly: GCA_964397745.1. Classification (GTDB taxonomy): domain Bacteria; phylum Bacteroidota; class Bacteroidia; order Bacteroidales; family ML635J-15; genus Bact-19. The sequence goes on from CAYNKH010000130.1 coordinate 3,293, forward strand.
GAAAAACAACATATACAAACAAGAATTTGCAACAAATAGAGACATAAATTCTCTTGCTGATGCACTTAAAGATGCTGATGTTTTTGCTGGAGTTTCGGTTGGGAATGTAGTAAGCAAAGAAATGATAAAAACCATGGCAGACACTCCTATTGTTTTTGCAATGGCGAATCCTATGCCCGAAATTTCATACGAAGATGCAAAAGAGACTCGTCCCGATGTTATTATGGCCACCGGACGTAGCGATTATCCTAATCAAGTAAATAATGTATTAGGATTTCCTTTTATTTTTAGAGGTGCATTAGATGTGCGTGCTACTGCTATAAATGAAGAGATGAAAATCGCAGCCGCAAAAGCTCTTGCCGAAATGGCTCACTTACCTGTTCCAGAATATATTTGCAAAGCATACAATACCGATAAACTCGAATTTGGACCCGATTATATTATCCCTAAACCTCTCGATTTACGTGTAATAGAGTATGTTGCAGTTGCAGTTGCAAAAGCAGCAATAGAAACTGGTGTGGCACAAAAAAACATCGAAAATTGGGATGAGTATATCTTACAATTGAGACAAAGAGTTGCTCGTGTACATGCAAATTATAAAATCTCACAAAAATAAACACTGTGTGTTTTATTAGTGAGCAATTATTTTTTTCATATCTTTACATCTAAAATTGTTTTGTATGAAAAAATATATACTGTTTTTATTTGTATTTGGGATATCACTTATTTCAAAATCGCAAGCTGTAGATTATAATACAGCATTAAATATTGCAAAAAACACAATAAGCGAACGTATCTCGAATATTGACGCAGATGTTAATTATAAACTTACGTCACATACCACAGAAGGCATTAACGGGAATATGGCTATTTACGTATTTAATCTTGAACCACAGGGTTTTATAATTATTTCGGGCGATAAATCGGCTACTCCATTGCTTGCTTTTTCAACTGAATCAAATTACGAGACAAATGACAAAAACCCGGCTGCAGAATTTTGGATTAATACATATAAACAGCAAATTAATTATAATATTCAAAACAATATTACACCAAAATCTAAAACACAAAACGAGTGGATACGCTTAAGTAAAGACCCTGCTGATTTCACAGCAAAAAACAACATAAAAACCGTAACCAAACTTTTACACACAACCTGGGATCAAGGGAGATATTACAATGCACATTGTCCAGAAGATCCTGCAGGCACTGATGGCCGTGCTGTAGTGGGATGTGTTGCAACAGCATTAGGACAAGTAATTAACTATTTTCGATATCCCGAACAAGGTACAGGCTCATACGGATACGAGCACCCCGATTATGGGTGGATAGAAGTTGATTTTTCTCAACAAAATTACAACTACGATCAAATGCCAATAAAACCAACTGATTACAACGATGATATTGCAAGACTACTTTACAATATAGGAGTTTCTGTTGATATGGACTACGGGCCTGACGGTAGTGGAATGTGGAATCATAAAGGAGCATACACTCTACGAACATATTTTGGATACGATGATTCGTGTACTTACCTTTTTAAAGACAGCCTACCCGAAGATTTCGACTGGAACGGCACACTTGTAGAACATCTTAATCAGAATATCCCGCTTTATTATGCTGGATGGGGAGACTACGACTATATTAGCGGACATGCTTTTATTCTTGACGGATACAGCGACTCCACACACTATCATATAAATTGGGGATGGGGAGGCTCCCTTGACGGATATTATGTAATTGACAACCTTACCCCTGGCGGTTCTAATTTTAAACTTGCTCATGAGGTTGTAATTAATGCAACACCGCTAAATCCAACAATAAACTGTGCCAGCGTAAAAGAGCTAACTACAATAGAAGGTATAATTGATGACGGCAGTGGACCAATAAATAACTATCTAAATAATACAGAATGTATGTGGCTTATAAACCCGCAAGATTCAGTAAGCGGAATTACTTTTGAAGTGTTAAATCTTGAAATGGACGAAAACGACTATATAATATTTTTTGATGGAGAAAATGATACAGACCCCGTTATTACCACAATTTATGGGAACAGCACAATACAAGACTTTGAAAGCACATCTGATAAAGTTTTAATAAAATTCGTTACAGATGCCGATTCCGTAAATAATGGTTGGTTAATCGCATATAATGGGATAAAACCCAGTTATTGTCAAATCACACAAACACATACAGCACCAACAGGTATAATAACTGACGGTAGCAATTCGTATCTCTATCAAAATAACACTTTCTGCAATTGGAAAATCCAGCCCGAAGAAGCAAACAATATAAGAATTACTTTTACAGACTTAGACATTGAACCAACAAATGATTATATAAAAATTATAAATTCAGAAGGACAATTGGTTGCAGAGCTTTCGGGCAATACTATTCCCGAGCCAATCGTATTATTTGGTAATAAAGTATCAATTATGTTCCGCACCGATGTTTCCGTAAGACATCAGGGGTTTAGTCTGTTTTACGAAACCAACGTAACCGATATTGATAATGACTCCAAAAGTACCATAAGCATCTATCCCAATCCAGCAACAGATAAGCTCAATATAAATATTGAAAACAACCTAAATCTAACCGATATTACTATCTACAACACCAACGGGAAACTCATTAAATCTATTGCCAAATCAGAAATTTCAGAGCATATCAATATAGATTTATCGGATATGGCACAAGGATTATATTACGTAAATATCGTAACTGATAAAACAATTTATAAACACAAATTTGTGAAATTATAAAACTAAACAACTAATAAATATGAAAAAATCAAAACCAATGCTACTGTTTTTTTCTTTAGGCTTAATTATTTTAATGTCAAGTTGCCAAACTGAGGGTTGCACCGATCCATTAGCGTTAAATTACAATCCAGATGCAACAAAAGATAATGCGTCTTGCATTTATCCAGAACCAGAACCAGAACCCGAGCCAGATATCAGAGAACCGTATATTGGAAATTATCTTGTTACAGACAGTCTTTTTATGTTAGGGGAATTTAATAGTGTAAAAGAATATACATTATCTGTTTCTTTAGAAAACACCGTTGCGGACACTATTTATTTAAAAAACTTATGGGGAGACGCAAACTCTTATTATGCAATTCTTAATAACAGTAGTTTTAATATCCCTTCTCAACAAGTAAGTGGACCTTACCACACAACTGGAAACGGAAACATTTGTAATAGAACAATCACCTACGAAACTTCAGGAGATGTGTATTTGCACAAAGGTCATGGGAGCAAACAATAAATAAATTTGAGATATCTTAACAATCCTAAAAATTAAGGAAAATTTATATTTACCATAAATATGTAATTGTTAAAAAAACTAAATAGAAGTCTCAAATGTTAAACTCATAAGAAGTTTACAAATTCACCAAGTATTGATACAGGAATAGATTAATAAATTCAAGAATATGGAAGAAAACAATTCGCAAATAATTATATATCAAACTGAAAATGGAGAGACTAAATTGGACGTTCGCTTTCAAGATGAAACTGTTTGGTTAACACAGAAATTAATGGCTGAATTATTTCAGACCTCCCCACAAAACATTACTATTCATCTGAAAAACATTTTTAAAGAAGGAGAATTAGAAGAGAATGCAACTTGTAAGGATTTCTTACAAGTTCAAATTGAGGGAGAGCGAGAAGTCAAACGAAAACGGCTTTATTATAATTTAGATGCAATTATTTCTGTAGGCTATCGCATAAAATCTCACGTTGCAACAAAATTTAGACAATGGGCTACAACTCAACTAAGAGAATACATTGTAAAAGGTTTTGTTTTAGATGACGAAAGACTGAAAAATCCAGACTTACCATTCGACTATTTTGAAGAACTTGAAAAACGGATACAAGATATTCGTACTTCCGAAAAACGATTTTACAGAAAAATAACAGATATTTATGCCACAAGTGTAGATTATGACCCTACATTAAGCATCAGTATTGATTTCTTTAAAACTGTACAAAACAAATTACATTGGGCAATTACGGGTCAAACTGCTGCTGAAATAATTAGTCTGAGAGCCAATAGTTCAAAATAAAATATGGGTTTAACCAATTGGAGAGGAGATAATATCAGGAAAACAGATGTTTCTATTGCCAAAAATTATTTGAATAAAAACGAATTGTCTGCATTAAACAATTTGGTTGAACAATACTTAATTTTCGCCCAAGGGCAAGCACAAAGAAGGATTCCGATGTATATGAATAATTGGGTTGAAAAACTAAATGGCTTCTTAACTCTAAATGACCGAGAGATTCTTACCAATGCTGGAAGTATCTCACACGAAATTGGAAAGGAAAATGCAGAACAAGAATACAAAAAATTTAAAGTCAATAAGCAAAATATAATAGAAGAAGGAGACTTTGAGAAAGCAATAAAGAAAATAAAAAAAATGAAGAAGAAATGATGCCAACCTCAAAAGCCATAAACATTGCCAAACTTTGTTTTGAGGAACAATATTGCCTCAATTTAAACGATTTCAAATTGTAAAACATTAATAATGTAATGGTAGTAATCAATATAAGCACAAATTTGTGAAATTCTAAAAATAGATAATAATAATAAATTTTTACCATAAAGGGGCTAAAATTAAACAATGAAGCGTCCTAAAAACTGAGATGCAATATTTAAGAAAAATAAACATACAAATGAAGTTGGACAAGAGTATTGGAGTGCAGGAAAATTGATTGTAGTTTAAAAATATATCAATTGGAATAAATTCTCACAAGCAAGGCGAAGGAAAAACCAATGACTGGATTTTTTGCTTCAGTAAATGAACTATTA
>CAYNKH010000131.1:0-8053 GCA_964397745.1 uncultured Bacteroidales bacterium
GTCGAACCCCTGACCTCTTGACTGCCAGTCAAGCGCTCTAGCCAACTGAGCTATAGCCCCATAATTTAATACTTGACAAACTTACCGCCAGCAATGGACTTATTATTTTTGTCAAGTATTTTATAGATATATGTGCCATTAGAGATGTCAGTTATATCTATGTTTGAACTCTGCGAAGATAATCTAATTTGTTTAATCTTTTTACCTTCAATTGAATATATTTCGAATTTTTGGCTATTAAATTCAGGTATGTTGAGCGTAAAATAATTATCAGCAGGGTTTGGAAAAACACTGTGTTTTATCATCTCAAAATTTAGCGAACTACTTAAAAAAGCATATCGATATGTTACATTATAAACAGAATCACGTTTTGTATTCATTTCAATTTCGACAAGTGGATTATTGTTACCTTTTGTCCAATATGAATAACTGCTTATTGTGTCAATCATTGGCAACTCCATAGGAAGTTGTGATGCTATAAATTCAATATCGCCTATTGATGTATATACACCCGAAGTTTTTGACCGTAATTGAACATCGATTACATTAATCATTTGACGATTTTCTCGCAAATACTGAAAAGTACCGTTTAAATTTGAATCACCCACACATTGCATGCTTCCATACTCATCATACACTGATTGTAGTTTAATATCCATTTTAAATCGAACTGTATCATACATCATAGAAACCAAACCATAATACTCGCCAATCATATTTTCAAAAACCGAAATATGCTGTTTCTCTAATCCAATCCCAGTATCTTGATGGTAGGTTTCAAAAGTAGAGGGAAAATTGCTCATAATTAATGTGTCAGTAAATATTAGATTCATTGGATCCCCAGTCATTGGCATTTGCCCTTGAACACCAACAAGTTTCATCTGCTCTTCTGTAATAAGAAAATGCATAACATAACCGTCTCGAGTCACAAATGAGCATGTTGCATCGCCGTATATCCCATCAGCATCAGTCTCTGAAGGACTCATATAAACTAATGTATCAATCTCAACAAAAGGAAAGTAAAGATCATCAAAAACTACTGGATTTGACAAAACACTATCAATATGACAGCTAGCACCGTCAACTTCAAATGAGTAATAAATTCTTGGAAACTCATCACCTAAATCAAAAACATCTAATCGGTCAATCGAAATCTGACAATACAAAAGTGAAGCTAAACAAATTAATAGCCCAGAAAGTAAAAGTTTTTTCATAAGATTAAGGCTTGATTAAAATTGAAATCTAATTAAACACAGTTTGCTCATTAACTTCAATTGTTGTTTCGTAAGTTTTATTGTTTTCTAAAATTAAGATGCCAATTCCACGACGAGTAAAAGGATGTTGTCTATCTACACCTTTTGTTACTTCAACTTTATAAATTGATTCATATTTAAAATCATAATATACTTTACCCTCGCTATCTGTCCATTGCGTATCAGCAACAGCTTTAGCCTCGTTAAGTAAATAAACAATAGTATGAGCACTATCCGAAGGAGCTGCTCTAACAACAACTATTGCTTCCTCTACAGGCTCATTGTTTTCATCAAGAACTGTTACAACAGCTTTTGGTGGATCCTCTGGTTTACAACTATAATTAAAAACAACAACTCCTGTAAGTATTACAGCGATTATGACAATATTTAAAATTCTATTCATAATTATAACTTTTTGTTTACTTTTGTAATGTACAATATTAGTGAACTTTTTTAATAAAAAAAAATATTTTTTATGCTAAAACGAAAAAACAATCTATTGGCTGCTTTTTTTTTAATGATATTTGCCTCTTCATGCACTATTTTTAATAACCCTGCAAAAATAAATAAGTTTGTCGAAATTAAAACAAATCAAGGGGATTTTATTCTAGGTTTGTACGAAGGAACCCCACTGCATCGTGATAACTTCTTGAAAAACTGCCACAACAGGCAGTATGATAGCACTTTAGTATATTCGGTAATGCCTAACGGAATGCATAAAATCGGATTGCCAGTTAGCGAAAAAGAAGAAAACATTCTCTTTAATTCCTTTCCTGATAATGCAATTAAACCAGAATTTAACCCAAAACTTATTAATAAGACTGGAGCGGTAGGGATGTACAGAATCAATAATGATAAAAATCCTGAACAACTTTCCGACAATTTCTTGTTTTATATAATTGATGGTATCCCAGCAAATGAAAAATTATTAAGAACACTTGCAGCTAAACGAAATGCACCAATGATAGCAGATTATATCACTATGTTTTTGAAAGAACCTGGACATCAGCACTTTGAAGATAGCCTTACTAAGTACAAAACAAACCGCAACAACGACAAATTTACACAATTGTATGTGCAGCTTACAGATAGTGTTAAACCCCGAATTAAAGCAGATGGAAAAAGTCTTTTTGTCCTTGATAAGTTTCAAACAGACCAATACACAAGTCTGGGAGGAGTGCCTACTTATGACGGACAATATACTGTATTTGGAGAAATCGTGTTAGGAAATGAGATATTAAAGACTCTCTCTAAGGCTCGAAAAGGATTGTTTAATAAACCGAAAACAAATATTTACGTGCTGTCAACTCAAATTTTGACAAAAAAAGAATATAAAAAACGGAGTAAAAATAATAACTGAGTAATAAAACCGATAAGTATCGGATAAAAAAAAATAACTATGAAACGATTTACATTTTTTCTTTCAATCGTCTTAATTTCTTTATTTGCAACAGCGCAACATAAAGAGGACAAGCTTAAACTAACCGAATATAAATTAGAAAACGGCTTAAGCGTTTATCTTAACGAAGATACGAGTGTTCCAAATGTTTTGGGTGCTGTAGTAATAAAAACTGGCGGAAAATACGACCCAGCCGAGCATACTGGCACATCTCACTATTTAGAGCACATGATGTTTAAAGGCACTGACGAGCTTGGTACAACAGATTATAAAGCCGAAAAGTTATACCTCGACAGCATTTCAGAAAAATATGATGAATTAGCAAAAATCAATGACGAGACAGAAAGAAAAGCGATTCAAAAAAAGATTAACGAGTTATCCCTCGAAGCCGGTAAATATGCTATCCCAAACGAACTTGACAGAACTTTAGATCAGATTGGAGCAAGCATGGTAAATGCTTTTACTTCGGATGAGATTGTTGCATATTTTAATATGTTTCCTAATAATCAAATGGAAAAATGGATGATGATTTATTCGCATCGATTCAAATATCCAGTGTTTAGATTGTTTCAGTCGGAGCTTGAAACTGTTTTTGAAGAAAAAAACATGTATGCAGATAATTTTGCAACAAATCTTATAGAAACTTTTTACAAAAATTTCTATAAAAACCATCCATACGGAACGCAAACAGTTCTTGGCACAAGCGAGCATATCAAAAATCCATCTCTTACAAATATGCGAAAAATGCACCAAACATATTATGTGGCAAACAATATGGCACTGATTATAACTGGCAACTTTAATACAGATGAAGTTAAACCAATGATAGAAAAATATTTTGGTTCATGGAAATCGGGCAAAATTCCAGAATTCCCAGAATATAAAGAGCCTGCGTTTAAAGGAATTGAAAAAGTAGTCGAAAGATTAACTCCAGTAAAAGCTGGATTGATTGGATATAGAACAATTCCTGCGAATCATAAAGATGAAATTGCGCTTGAAGTGGCTACTGCATTGCTTAGTAATAGCTCATCAACAGGTTATTTAGATAAACTAAGTATCGAAGGCGAATTACTTGAGGCAATGTGTTTTGGTGATATCAGAAACGACCATGGAGCATTGGTTGTGCTTTATGTACCCAAAATTATAGGGCAATCTCATAAAAAAGCATTCAAAATTGTAAATAATGAAATTATGAAATTGCAGACTCAAGATATTGATAATGAATTGTTAGAAGCGGTTAAACTTAATATGATTAAAGAGCATCAGCAATCATTAGAAGACCCAACAAACCGAGCTTTTCTAATAGCCAGCATATTTACTGCCGATAAAAAATGGGAGAAAATTATAAACTATCCTCAAATGATATTGGAAATTACAGCAGAGGATATTAAAACTGTATCCAAGAAATATCTAAATGAAAATATGCTATCATTTCAGTCTAAAATGGGCTTTCCTAAAAAAGATAGACTCGAAAAACCTGGATTTGACCCTGTAATACCAGTAAACACAGAGGCGAAATCAAATTTTGGACAAAAACTCAACGAAATGCCCGACAATAAAACAAAACCTAATTTTGTCGATTTCAAAAAAGACATTACAAGCATCGAACTTAAAAGTGGAGCAAAAATTTATTATGTCGAAAATAAAATAAACGATATTTTTAATCTGACTATTAAATTCCAAAAAGGAACAAACTCAGATATGCAACTGTCACAACTCGCCGAATATATACAATTAATAGGTACAGAAAAACTGGAACTTAATGAATTTAATAACCAGTTGCAACAGCTTGGTTGCTCGTTTTATACAAATGTCGAAGATAATTATTTTACAATTTACATTGATGGTTTTGATAGTAAATTCAAGGAATCGATAGACTTGATTACAAGCTTATTAAAATCGCCTAAAGCAGATGAATCTAAACTAAAAAACATAAAACGTAACGCATCGTTTGGTCGAAAATTCGAAAGTAGTAGCCCCGACGAGCTTGCAAGTGCAATGTTTAATTACGGATTATATGGTGAAAACTCAAAGTATTTACGCCGCTCAACGGTAAAAGAAATAAAAAATACAAGCTCGCAAGATTTACTTGATCTTTTGTCAAGTGTTACCAATGAAAAGTTCAGTATTCATTATTCAGGTACCCTAAACCCTAAACTTATTGCTGAAATATCTGAAGAAACTTTGAATTTTAACACAAAGAAATCCCAAACAAAATTCCCAGTATTTTTCGACAGAACAGAATATAACGAAAACACTATACTATTTTTAGACGATCCAAAATCATTGCAAAGCAGAATATATTTTTATGTTGATGGAAACGTAAACAAGCCCGAAGAACGTGCAATTGCAAAAGCTTACAATCAATATTTTGGCACAGGAATGTCTGCAATTGTATTTCAGGAAGTACGTGAGTTCCGCTCCATGGCTTACTCGGCTTATGCGGTCTATCGTCCTGCCTTTTTACCAAAAGACAAAGGCTACTTGCAAGCTTATGTTGGGACTCAATGCGACAAAACTATTGATGCAATAAGTTTAATGGACAGCCTAATACATCAAATGCCAGTAAAAGAAAATAGAATGCCAGATATAGCAGCAGCACTTACGCAATCAATTAATAGCTCTAAACCAACTTGGAGAAATATTAGCAAAACAATCGAAAACTGGGAATTACAAGAATATGAAGAAGATCCAGCTATCATAGATTACAAGGTATATGACAATCTTGATTTTAAGCAAATTTATGAGTTTTATAAAAATAATATCCAACAAAAACCTATGCTTATCTGTATTGTAGGAAATAAAAAGAATATTGATATGGATAAACTTGCCAAATTTGGAAAAATTCTTGAATTAGATAAAAAAGATATTATGAATTAAGGTTTGTAATGGTTTTAGATTTAATCTCATCTGTTTTGGTATAAAAACAACTAAAAACAAAGCTAAACAAACTAAAAAATGGCTTAATTGCAATGATGATTGATATTTCAAAGTTTACAAATTTTGTAAAATTAAATTATCAATAAACAGAGTTTGCTCACTTAGTAAAAATTATAATGAAAATTACATCAAAAATATTATTTATTAGTCTCACACTGATTTCATTTTCAGCTTTTTCGCAGAGTAACATTAAAGTGATGTCATACAATCTCTTAAATTTTGGAAATTACACATCATATTGTACAGCAGAAAACAATCCGCACGAAAACAAAGCTGATTATTTAGCTACTATTATTAATAATCAACAACCTGATATAATTGCAGTATGTGAACTCGGCAAAGGTCCAAATATAAATTATATGAATTATTACATTCTCGGCAATGCTCTAAATATTAACGGTGAAACTAAATGGAGTGCTGCTGCTGCTACCGACCAATCAGGCTCCTATCTAATAAATGGCTTGTATTACGACAGTAATAAATTCCAACTAATGTCTCAACCTGTTATAGTAACGGATGTTAGAGACATAAACATCTACAAATTAAAATGCCTGCAAATGGTAGAAGAAACATTTTTTTATGTGGTTGTGATGCACCTAAAAGCTGGTAGTAGTAGTAGCGATGAGTCTGGCAGAGCAGCTATGATTACAAAACTAATGGACTATTTATCTGTGTTTGGAAACAATCAAAACTTTATTGTAGTTGGCGATTTAAATGTGTATTCTGATAATGAACCAGCTTTTCAATTGTTAACAAATCCAAGTAATCCCTCATTAGCATTTTATGACCCAATTAATCAATTAGGCGACTGGAATAATAATTATTCATTTAAAGATTATCATACTCAATCAACTAGTATTGACTATGACAATGACTGTTTTTCCTATGGGGGGATGGATGATAGGTTTGATTGGATTTTAATTAGCTCATCTTTGAAGGATGGAACGGCTGACATTAAATATGTAGAAGACACGTACTGGGCAGTTGGACAAGATGGAAATAGATTTAATGGAAACCTTATCGAAAATCCTACAAACACTTCCTTACCCTCAGATGTAATAAATGCTTTATACAATATGAGCGACCACCTACCAGTTGTCGCTGAATTTCAAATTGGTGATAATAGCAGCGTAGCAAGTATGTCATCAACACCCGATTTTTATGCAAACCTTGTTAATCCAACCGACGGAATAATACGCTATCACTTGAAAAGTAATTTACAAACAAGTGTAGAAGTAAGCATTTATTCAAGCGTAGGACAAAAAATACACACAACCAACACAAACTCTATAAATTCTGATATTCAAACAATCGATATTTCAGGATTTGAAAATGGAATTTATATTATGAGTTTTAAAGGCGAGGGAATTTTTCAATCTTATAAAATTGTAAAAAAATAATTTTATGTCTGTCGATTATTCGGTTTTATTGAAACATCTTAGGAAAATGAAACCCAAAAAACTTGATGCGACATTTTTAGAATTGCATGAAAAAGCATTTGAACATATAGATTGTTTAGAATGTGCAAACTGTTGTCGTAGTTTAGGACCACGATTAAGCGATGTTGATATTACAAGGTTAGCTGTCCATTTAAAATTAAAAAACCCAGATTTTATTAGCCAATATTTAAAAATTGATGAAGACAAAGATTATGTTTTTAAGACTATGCCTTGCCCTTTTTTGATGGATGATAACTACTGTATAGTTTACAAATCTCGACCTAAAGCTTGTCGCCAATATCCACATACAAATCAAAAAAACATCAAAAGCATTTTATCTGTTTGCGTTAAAAATATCGAAACCTGCCCCGTTGTAAAGGAAATATTTGATAGCTTATAAAACACTACAATCCGAACGATATTCTATCTTTTTTTGATAGCTTACTAACAACCAAATCATAAGAATGGTCAATAAGCTCAATAATCAATTTATCGGGGACACTGCCCTGTAATGCAATTTGATTCCACATTGTTTTATTCATGTGATAAGCCCCTTCTATTTCGGAATATATTTCACGTAATTGCAAAGCTCGTTCAGGATCACATTTAAGAACAATATTGGCTGGTTTTTCTAAAGCAGAAAGAGCAAACATTTTATTCGCTACTTTAAAAACCAAAGTTACTTCATCAAATGGAAAACACTCCGTTACAGCAGGTTTTGCCAAGCAATAAGTCCGTATTTCTTCAATGTTCATCTGTTAGAAGTTTTTTTACAAATATAATGTTTTTCCGAATAACCCAAAACCCAAAACAGTTTTAACCCGAAACACTTCGACACTTCGGCGTCGCGCAGTGCTGGCAAGCTTACTTCGACAGGCCATTAGTATTGCAGTGCATCGCCCGAAACCCGAACCGAACCGCCAGCTGGCGGTGAGCTCACGACCGCAGGGTGCTTGCATGGCTCATTCAAGACGATATTTTGATAAAGCACTAAGTAATGATAAAGAAAAAGCCGAATACGT